>JACQEZ010000003.1 GCA_016200325.1 Candidatus Manganitrophaceae bacterium | reverse complement strand
CGCGGTGCTCTCCCGCGCGTGGTACAAGTTGTGACCGTAAGGGGGGAGCGGGGGGGATCTCCCCCCGGCTGCACGGGGAGGCCGGAGGGGGCCGGGCAGTCGGCCCCCACGGTGGGGGGTGGGGTAAAACCCCACGACCTTCATGCAGTAGGGGTCCGGGGCGCAAGCCCCGAATTCAGCCCTTCACGTAGAACCGCTCCCGCCGATCTTTGAAAAGATGATTATACCGATTCAGCGATTTATTCCGGGCAAGCTTCGGATCGATGTCCACGACATGCGCCTCTTCCTCCTTGTCCGAAGCGCGATAAAGAATCTTCCCCTTCGGGTCGACTATTTCACTTCGTCCAATATAAGTCAGCGTCTCTTTTTTGCGCGACTCGGAGCCGACCCGATTCGCCGTGACGGCAAAAAGGCGGTTCTCGATGCAGCGGGTCGGCATCGCATCGGGACAATAGGGAAGGACCAGATTGGAGGGATGGGCGATCACGTCGGCCCCGAGAAGGGCGAGGCTGCGCGCCGCCTCCGGGAAGAGCCAGTCAAAGCAGATCATCATTCCGACGCGGGTTTTTCCGACCAGAGAGATCTGGAACGGCAGGTTCCCGGGGGTGAACCACCGGGTTTCTTCATAAAAGAGGTGGATCTTCCGATAGACCGCAATCAGCCCCTTCGGCCCCACCAGGACCGACGCGTTGTAGAGCGATTTTCCGCTCTTCTCGGCCAATCCGGCGACGAGATGGCTCTTCCCTTCTTTCGCCAGCCGGATCAGCCGCTGTGTCGTCGGGCCGGCCGGCACCGGCTCGGCCAAGGAGACGACTTCTTTCTTCGAGACGAACTGATAGCCGGTATTAAACAGCTCCGGCAGGACCCACAGGTCGGCCCGCTCCTGCCCCATCAGCTCCGCCGCCCGCGCGGCATTTTTCTCGACCTCCCCGAACTTACAATCGATTTGGACAAACCCGACTTTCATAAAAAGCTCCTAAAAAGAAGCAATCCGCTTTCAGCGATCAGCCATCAGCAAAGAGAAGTCTTCTTAAGCTGATCGCTGACGGCTGAATCCTGACCGCTATTTCTCTTCCCTTATTTCTCTTCCCTCGTAAAATAAAGAAACGCTTGGTGAAACGAGGCGGCTTTCGCCTCTTGCTTCAGCGCCTCCGGGCTCCCCTCCCCGACCACCCCGCCCCGCTTGAGAATCAAGACCCGCCGGCAGAGCCGGTCGACATATTCCATCAGATGGCTGGAGAGGAGGATGGTCGCTCCGTTTTGATTGAAGGTGACGATCATCTCGGCCAGCCGCTCCATCGTGGCGACGTCGAGCCCGTTAAACGGCTCGTCGAGGATCAGCAGCCGCGGCGCGCCGATAAACGCGGTGGAGAGGGCCACCTTCTTCTTCATCCCGAATGAAAGGTCGCGGACCAGCGCCCGCCGCTTTTCTAACAACCCAAACGTCGTCAGCCATCGGTCGACTTCGGCCGCGGGCGACGGGACCTTTTTGACCTCTGCGATGTAGGTCAGCAGCTCCTCCGGCGTGAGCCTCGGGTAGAGCATCGGCGACTCCGGAAGATAACCGATCTGCCGTTTCGCCTCCTCCGGCTCCTGCTTCGGATTGATCCCGTTGATCTCGAGCTTTCCGGCGTCGGGCTGAAGCAGTCCGGTGATGATCTTCATCAACGTCGATTTGCCGGCGCCGTTGTTCCCGATCAGTCCGCAGATCTCCCCGTCGATTTTTAAATCGATCGGCTGGAGGGCAACCATGTTTCCATAACGTTTGGTGATGCCGTGAAGTTGGATCGACATCCGCTACGCCGCCTCCTCATTTTCCAGCCGGGTGATCGCCGAGCCGCGGAGGTATCCGAGGACGGGGAAGACGAGGACAAAGAGAAGGGGGTGAAACGCCGAGATAAAGAGGGTCGCCAATACGGAGAGGAATCCGGCGACGATCGCATGGAGCGCCGGTTTTTGATCTCCCTCGCAAATGGTCCCGCCGGTCAACGCAGCGACGGCGAGGCCGATCAAGACCAGCTCGACCAGCAGACGAAGCCCTGCGCCGGGGGGTTGCGGACGCATCGCCATTTCGATGAGCCAGGCCAACAGCGGCACCGGCGCCGAAATGAAAATGGCGTAGAGGATCTTTCCCCGCCAGATCCGCTCGACCGGAAGGGGAAGGGCATAGTCGATCCCCCGATAGGGCCGCTGCAGCGCAAAAAGGGTCGATGCGGTCGAGGCGAGAAAGTAGACCGCCGCCGCGCAGAGGACGGCGACCGAAACGCTCCCCCGGAAGGCGACGGTCAAGAGAAGGATGAGCGCCAAGGCGACATTGCGCCAAAAGAGCGGGGCGAAATTCCGGAGGGTTAAAATAAAATCTCGGACGACGAGCGGACGGACCGTCTCGGGGAGCAGAAAGCGGACCCCCGGAAAGGGCCGGCCGGTCGGCTGCGACTCCAGCAGCAGCGCTTCGACCGCCGCCACATCTTTATAGCGCCACCGTCCGAATCCCCAGACGCCGATTGTCACGAGGAAAGGGGCGATGAAATCGACCCACCACCCCATCGTCTCGACCGGCAAAAACCAGATTAACCAGAGTAGGATGAAGAAGGCGAGGACCAGCTCGCTCTGGCTCGGCGGCTTGAGGTGATTCCAGAAAAGGGTCAGACCGACCTCGATGCCGGGAAAGAAGAGCCAGAAGGTGACGACCCAGGCGATCAGGTCGGTTCTTCCGAAGAAGAGGACGACGAAGAAGGCGATCAAAAAGAACGGAAAGTCTCTCACGAGTTGGTCGATGTAAAACATCTGATAACGAACTTCCGACCGGATCGGCAGAAGATCGTCGATCCCGAGAGACGACTCGGTGGGATAGATCCGTTTCGACAGGGGGAGAAAGTTAAAGAACATCTTTAAGAAGAGGGCGGCCAAGGCGAGCTGCAACATGGTCTCATTGGAAATCGAGGACGGCGCGATCTTCCCGACGCTCGACGCAAAGTCATGAAAGATCCGCCGGCCCAACAAGAAGACGGCACCGACCATGACCGGTCCGAGCAGAAAATAGGTCGGCCATTCCTCCCCCAGGAGCCGAAGGAGGGCTTTTAAACGGAATTTGAGATACGAACGAAGCAATGGGCGGCCTACTCCATCTTAACGCGCTTTTGCCGGTTGAACATGTCGACGATCTCATCGACCGTCGTCGAATCCGGGGGACTCTTATCGGTCCGGATGAAGCCCTGCACCCGGGGGAAGCGGAGGGCATAGCCGACCCCTTCGGCATCCCGCCCCGCGGTATGGTTGGGGGAGCGGGTAATCTCGTCGGCGGTGACCGTCACGACATATTTGGGGAAGATCCAGACGTCCGGGACGATTTCGGAGTCGACCGGGTGCGGCCGTTCGGGGGAGACATTTTCATCGAGCAGCCGCTTGAGCTCGACCAGCTCCTCTTCCGAAAAGCCGGTTCCGATCCGGGTGACCGTCTTGAACCGGTCTTCGTTCGGATCGTATACAGCGGCGAGGATCGTCCCGATCCCAAACTGCGCCCGGTGTCCCTTGCCGACGAAGTAGCCGACGATGGTGAGATCGACCGAGTCGGAGAGCTCCCCTTTGTAGCTTCGCTTCAGCTTGATCCAGTTGAAGTTTCGCGAGCCGGCGGCATAGGGGGCATCGAGCCGCTTGGCGACGATCCCTTCCAGCCCCCGCTCTAGCGAGGAATCGAAGAATTTTTGAATCTTGACCGGATCGTCGGTTTCGATCGCTTGCGACGCTTCCATCACGGCGCTCTTTTTCTGAATCAGCTCGATCACTTTTTTACGCCGGTCGGCATATCCGTAATGGGTATAATCTTCCCCGTTCAGATAGAGGAGGTCGAAGACGAAGAATTTCAGCGGGAAGGCCTTCGCCATGTCTTCGATTCCATGTTTGCGCTTCCGTTGGCTCGTCACCTGGAAGGGAAGGAGATCGCCGGTTGCCTCATCGTAGGCGAGCGCCTCTCCTTCCAAGATCGCCTCCTGTTTTCCAAAGAGCGCGCGGCAGGCCTCGGCGATTTCGGGAAACATCGGCGTTGTCCGTTCTTGATTCCGGGAGAAGATCGCCAGGTCGTTTTTACTTTTATGGACCTGGCAGCGGAAGCCGTCGTATTTCACCTCGACGGCGCAGCGCCCGATCTTCTCGACGATCTCCTCCGGCGAGCTGAGCCGCTCGCAGAGCGCCGGGCGGATCGGATAACCCATCCGAACCGACATGGCGCGGATACCCTCTTCTCCCGACGCAAAAAGGGTCTTGGCGACCAGCCCGAGGTCGGAGGTGATATTATAAGCCCGATCGAGCTCTTTCCGAAACGCGCGATCCCCCTTGGCGAGGGCGAGCGATTCGAGGACGGTTGCATCTCCCGCGCCGAGCCTCAATTTGCCTGCCATGAACCGGGAGACATATTTTGCTTCCAACGGAGAGACGGAAGAGAAGAGGCGGCAGACGGCGTCGATCTTCCGTTCGACACTCCCCTCCCCCGAGGTCTCGGCGATTTCATAGATCGACTGATACACCTCCGAGACGCTCCGGCCCTTCCCACGACCTTGGATCACCGTCTCCGCCAGACCGCCGAGGTCTCCGAGGATCCGATATTTTTTCGAGACGATCTCGAGCTCGACCTCTCCCGCTTTGGCCAGCGCGCGAAGAAGATACTTCTCCGACATTCCGATGTTGATGCCGTGAAACGGCGGAAGCAGCTCCCCCTGGGTGAAGTAGATGATCCGGTCGATCTCTTCCGCGTCGGCCTGTTGAAACAGCTCCGCCAGGATGGCGAACATTTCAAGCCGCTTGGAGGTCGCTTCCAGCTTTTCAAAATAATGAACCAGGTCTAGAAATTTCATTTTTTATTTAAACCTCTGCGCCCGTCAGAAAACGATCAACCTACTCATCATATCATAGACCGATCCGAGCTAAAAGGAGACGTCATCAGCAGAATGCAGAAGCGGATCAGCCGCGGCGGGGTCGGTCGCCAAGTTTGACCTCGACCTCTTTCTTCTCCCGTCCGCGAAAGAGGGTCAGTCGAATCCGCTCGCCGGGGCGTTTCGTCCGCATGAACCGGTGGAATTCCTCGGCCGATTCAACCGGCTCCCCGTCGATGGCGACGATGATGTCTCCGCCGACGACGAGGATGGCGTTTCCAACCTCCACCCGCTGGGTTCCCCCGCGAATGCCGGCCTGCGCAGCCGGCCCGCCCCGCGCGACCCGGGCGACAATCACCCCCCGCCGAACCGGCGCTGAAAGGGCCTCCGCAAATTCAGGAATGAGGCTTTGTGTGTCGATCCCGATCCAGGCATAGGCGACATACCCTTTCGTGATCAGCTCGTTGAGGACCCGCTTTGCGGCGTTGATCGGAATGGCAAATCCGATTCCGACGCTCCCGCCCGATGGGGTAAAGATCGCGGTGTTGATTCCGATCATCTTTCCATCCGAGTCGAGCAGCGGGCCGCCGGAATTGCCGGGGTTAATCGCCGCATCGATCTGGATGACTTCATCCATTTCGAGGTCGCTCGCTTTGATGCTCTTTCGAACGGAGCTGATGATGCCGGAGGTAAGCGTTCGCTCCAGACCGAACGGATTTCCGATCGCCAGGACCTTCTGGCCGGGCCGGATTCCGTCGGAGCTTCCGATCTGAATGGTGGTCAGCCGCTCGGAAGGGACATTGACCTTGATGACGGCGAGGTCGGTTTGCGGGTCGGAGCCGATCAATTGGCCCGGCCACTTGCTTCCGTCGGCCAGGGTCACCTCGAGACGTTGGGAGTCGCGGATGACATGGTTGTTGGTAAGGATATATCCTTTTTTATCGATGATTGATCCGGAACCGGACGCTTCCGAGGGGATCGGGTTCAGAAAAAAATCATAGGTGACGGCGATGCTGGTAATGTTGACGACGCTGGCGTTGACCCGCTGGTAGATGTCGATGGTGTTTTCTTCATCCGCCGACAACCCCCAGGCGGAAGGAACGAAGAGGAGGAGAAGAAAGATCGAAAAAAGCCCCGCAATCCGATGCATTCGAGTGTAAATCGCCTCTCCGGATGAATTAGAGGATGTAAGGTTCCGAATCAGGGATCCGCTCTTGCGGCGGTCTCTCACGGTCTCGATCGGACGGCGCCGGTCTGCGGTTCGGATCTTCGACGACGATTTTTCCGGTCGCTTGCCCGAAGGTTTTTGCCGATGAGAAAAAGAGGGTATAAGAATAGGTTCCCGGCTCCGCGAAGACCGTCTCTACGGTCGCGTTGTGTGAAATGAAGGCGGGGCGTTTCTCCGAAGATTCGTCGGGATCGATGTTGATCTGAAGGTCATAGGTGGTCTGGTTGTGCCAAGAGACCTTTTCCCCCGGCGCGATGGTTACGAGTGATGGAAAGAGCTCCAGGCCGCCGCCGATTCCGGGACTGGCGATTTCAATCCGGGCGGTTCCTTCGTGCCGGCTGGGTGACAAGGAGGCACAGCCGGACAAGACGGCGATCAGGAGACAACAGAGCAGGATGCCCTTTCCACGAAGGGGAGGCGAATGGGTCATGGTGTTTTGGGAGACTCTCCTTGGATCCGACTGATCAATTTTTCACGCTCTCCCGGCAGCTCCGGCATCACGAGAAATTGGATCAGCGCCCAGGAGCGATCTCGGTCTCCGTCGACATGAACCCGATAGAAGCCGTGATACTGAAGCTTGGACCCCTCGGGCGCAATGGCGAGGTCCTTGAGGTTGGTCTGAATGAGACCGGCCTGTTTGTCGGCGATCGCGATATCATACCCTTCCGCTTCCAATGCGTCACCGATCCGATCGAAGGCGGTGGAATAGCCGAACGGGAACATGACCGCGTCTTTTGGAAGCTCTTCCGGCTCTTTTCGTTCCGGACCGCTTGCACAAGCAGAGAAGAGAAGAATCACGAGAAAAAGATAGGGAATGGCCTTCACAGCACCCTCCGAACGATGGTCGCCACTCTAATGGAGGTGGACGAAGTTGTCAATTAAAATATGCATAAAATGTACGACTCAGCTTGGAGTGCAACGCGTGAAATCCCAGGATACGGCCGGTCCATGTTCCGACCGTCGTTGCGGGCCATGCCGCCGGAGATCTCGCCGCACATTGTTCTGTGCTTTGAGTTTAATCTCCTTGTTTGGAGGCTGTCAAGATAAGCGGCGAGCGGAGGAGGACCGACGGTCAAGAGAGCTTTTCGAGATCGGCAATAATTTCGGAAACCTTCTTATACCTTTTTGATTTGCCTTTTTCGATGGCCTTCAGGATCAGGCGATTGAGGGCCTCTGAGACGTGAGGGTTGAGCTCGCGGGGGGGGGTGGGGGGGTGATGGTAATAAACGTCGCCTTGAACGAAGGGAGGGCGGCCCGCCGCCATCCGGTAGAAAGTACATCCGAGGGAGTAGATATCCGATTGGTGGTCGACCTTCTCTCCCAAGATCTGCTCCGGCGCCATGTAAAGCGGCGTTCCCTTGACCGACGTTTTGTCGGCGGCCGATTCGCTCACCACCTTTGCGAGACCAAAATCCATGATCTTGACCCGGCGATCGTGCGCAAGCATGACATTGGCCGGCTTGAGGTCGCGGTGGACGACATTTTTGCTGTGGGCGTAAGCGACGCCGAGGCAGATCTCCTTCATGATTTCGAGATGCGCCTTGAGGTCGGAGGGGTTCTTCTCCAAAAACTCCTTCAGCGTAATCCCATTTACATATTCCATGGTGATGAAAATCTCGTCTCCGTTTTTTCCGGTGTCGAAGATCGTCACCACATTGGGATGGTTCAGCCCGGCGGCAATCCGGGCTTCTTGAAGGAAATTCTGAAGGATCACTTCATTCTCCCGGATCGCCGCGGGAAGAATCTTATAGGCGACAATTCGTTTCAGGACGGTGTCTTCGGCCTGATAAACGACCCCCATTCCTCCCTGCCCGATCTTCTTGATGATCTTATAGCGGGAGGAAGTCTGCTGCGCGGAGGGGGAAGCCGGTTTGGCGGGAAGCTCCTCCATCCGGGTCGCCTCCAAGACTTTCTTTACCTCGGCGAGCGCTTTTCTGATCACGGCGTTTCGGGTCTTTACGTCGCGATAGCTAAAATCCTCCGCCAGGATCTTTTCATAGAGGCTTTGCGCTTCTTCAAACTCCCTTCGCTTTTCATACAGAAGCGCCAGCCGGTAGTAACATTCCAGATTATCCGGACCGATCGACTCCTGCGAGAGGATCTTCTGGTATCGCTCGCGCGCCGCATCGACCATCCCCTTTTCCGTAAGCAGCTGGCCGAGTAAAAGCGATGCCTGGTAGTAATTCGACGACTGAGAGTCGATCTTCTGCAGATAGGAGATCGACTCGTCGACCCGTCCTTGCTGTTTGTAGAGAACGGCCGCGTCGAAGAAGTTTCCACCCGCTTCTTGCATCTGAGCGGCTTTATCAAACTGGCGCAGCTGCACATAGAGTTCGGCCGCTTCCCGAAATCGGCCCCCTTTCTCATAAGCCTCCGCAGCCGCGGTCGGATCGTCTTCTGCGAGGAACAGCTCGCTGGCGCGGTGATAGTCGCCATTATTCATCAGCATCCGGGCCGCCTGGCTTTTCCTCCCCATCAGCTCATACATTTCAGCGGCCTCGGCCCAGCCCTCGCCCCTTTCGAAAGACTCCGCGGCCGCCAGGTATTCCTTCTCCTCCTTAAACTTTTTCCCGACGACGCGATGCCCTCGGTGCATATCGCCCATTTGCTCATAGAGCGCCGCAGCCCGATCAAATGCGCGGGCGGCGAGAAAAAGCTCCGCCGCTTTCTCGACCTCCCCTCCATGGACGGCCGCTTCCGCCGCCTCCAGGTGAAATCCTCCGGCGGTGAGAATCTCCGTCGCCTTTTGAAATTGTTTTACCTTGATATAGTGCTGGCCGCTCTGATAAGCGCTCTGCGCAAGCTGCCGGCTCTTTTCGGAAGGAGGTCCTGTGTGGGCTCTCTTCTCTCTCAAGAAGTACTTCTCATACATCTCGGCTGATTTATCCAGCTCATTTGCTTGTTCATAAACGGTCGCTGCTTTGAGAAGGTTTCCGAATCGCTCATACTGGGCGGCCGCCTCATGAAACCGTTTTCCCTTTTCGTAGGCCTCGGCGGCCAGCGAGATCTTTTTACAGGCGAGATAACATTCGGCCGCGCGGACATATTCTCCCCCTTTTTGATACATGACCGCTGCTTTTTCCGTGTCTCCTGAAAGCTTGTAGAACTGGGCCGCCTCTTGCCATTGTTTTCTCAGTTCGAAGATCCGTCCGACCTGTTGATAGGCCCGTGCCTCTTTGTAGGCTCGGATCGCCTCGTCGTACTCTCCTCCCTGCTCGTATAGTTCCGCCGCTCGGAAAAGATCACGCGATTTCTCCGCCTCCTTTGCTTCTTTGAGGGGATTGAATGTATTGGTCGATCCCCGCATGGACAGGTAGCGCTGGCCGAAAATAAAGCCGATGATGATCAGCAAAAAGAGAAAGGCATAACCGATGACGGTTGCCTCTGAAGCGCCTGAAATGAATTGCTGGAAAAAAAGGAGGGGATCATTGAAGAGCAAGGAGCCGTCGAAGCTCCATGGGGACTGGTTCATTTCTTTAAAACGACCCTCAAGCGGGTGTCCCCCACTGTGATGATGTCATTTTCGGAAAGGGATGTTTTCTCTACCCTCAGATCATTCACCAGAATTCCATTGGTGCTCTTTAAGTCGACGAGGACGAAACCTTTTTCCGACCATTCCAAATCGGCATGATGACGGGAAACCTTCGGATCATTCACGGAGATATCGGCCTTTCCCCGGCCGATGGAAAGCCGCCTGGGGGCCAATTCATAAGCCCGGCCGATCTCTTTTCCTGAAACAACCTCCAATGTCCAGGCGATGGTCCCCTTTAAAGTGCGCTCGGAAGGGGTCAGCTCCAGAGAAGCGGAAGATGCCGGACGGCTTGGCGCTTCCTTTTCCGAGAAAATAAATTCGGCCGAGCCGATCTTGATTTCATCATGGTCTGAGAGCTTTTGACGGGTGACCTTCTCTTTGTTTACGAGCGTTCCGTTCCGGCTTCCCCGGTCCTCAATATGAAATCCGTCTTGATCCTGACTGATCAATGCATGTTCCCTTGATACCATCGGGTCTTTGATCACCCAATCGCTTCGGAGATCCCGCCCCAATGTAAAGAACCCCTTGTCCAAAATTTTTTCGACGTGCGCGCCTCCCCCTTCCTGCTTCAGGATGAGTCTCGGCAGGGAAGCGAGTCGCTGCTCCACCCCTTCGCCGAGCGCTTCGAGGGCATCATCCACATCGGCGGCGGGTGTGACGTCTAAGTCATAAAAAAGTTGAATCTCCATCGGGTCCGATTCATCCGATGAATAGGTATATACCAAGAGCTGCTCTTGAAGCGTACCCTCTTTCTTCGCTTCGCCGGGAGATTGAAAGTAACCTTCCGAGAGCTTACCGCTCCTAAAATAGAACAAATTGACCTCTCCGCTCTTCTTTAGAAGGAGGACGGCCTCTTTTTTCTTTTTTTGAACTTGGGCCAGCAGTGCTTCAATATTAAGGATATCGGTGGTTGCGACAATACTCGGTTTTTTTTGCGATAAGACAAGAAGGGCTTTAAAGAAGATTGGATTGGTTATATAAAGGTGGAGCGCTCCCTCTGCTTGAGACATCAAGTAAAAGTAATCGGCGAAGGGAAGGGAAGAAAATGTATCGTCCTTTAATTGAACCGCCGCATAAAGATCGTCCTGCAATATGAACAGAAGAAGCGAGCGATCTTCTTCCTCTAACGTTAAAATGGCGGTGACCAGATCTCCTTTCGATTTCAGATCATTAAAAAGAGTTTCAATCTGCCCTGCGGAATAGAGATCTTTCGAGAACAATACCCGTTGATTTGAAATGAGGTCTTTTAACATTTCCCCTCGGCGGATGGAAGAGATCGGTTTGAATTTAGTGTAGTTTATAACCTATTTCTTGTCAAACCAGAGGGGGTATTTTAGATGGCAATAAGGGATATTCACGGGGCGGCATGCGCCCCGATGGATGGTGCAAATCAGGGATTGAGGGAGAATGTGGAATAACGAGGGCGCGCCGCGAGCAACGCGGCGACCCGGCCGAAAAAAGAGTTCCGACCGGTTCGATCGGACGTGGCCGTCCGGGTGTTGCGCTTTACGCCTCGCTCCTGGTTTTTTCGATCTTATCGAAGAGCTCTTGCCGCTCTTTGCAGGTGACGCAATATTGTGCAAACGGCATTGCTTTCAACCGACCTGCACTGATCTCCGCGCCGCATTCTTCGCAAATTCCATATCGGTTTTCCCGTAACTTCAAGAGCGCTTCTTCTATCTCTTTGAGCCGGCGGTTTTTCATCTCCAGAAGGGTGAAATCGACATCGGTCTCGTGACTTTTGAGCGCCTGGTCACCCGTGTCGAGAATCCCATCTCCCGCGACGGCGTCGCCTTGGTTTTCCATGAGGGCTTCAATCTGTTGGACGACCTCCCTCCGCCTTGCCGCGAGCATTTCTTCCAACGCTTTTCGTCTTTTTTCACCTTGCTCCATCAACAACCTCCACCCAAAAACAGAAGCTTATCGCTTATAATGTTTGAGGATTGCTCGAATCGTCAGGCAGTTTCACTTCCGCATTTCCCATCGGAACTTGAATGTCCTGGCTGTATGCCGCCGTTAAATAGCGGACCGCCTTTTCCATAATCGCCCTCTCACTGCTGTGTGTCAGCATTCCCAACGCCTCTTGGAGGGCGACCCACCTTGCCTCATCGACTTCGGAATCGTGATCCTTTTCGTTTCCGGTTAAAAACTCTAAAAGATAGAAGTGAACCGTTTTAAAAATTTTTGTTTCCTCTTCCTTGGAATAAAACCAATATTGGATTTGACCGATCTTCTCAAGAATACGGCCGAAGATCCCCGTCTCTTCGCGCACCTCTCTGACGGCGGTCTCTTGTAACGTTTCACCCTTTTCGACCGAGCCCTTCGGAAGACACCAGATCAGCTTTCCTTTCTGGTTGTAATGCGAGATGAGCACAACCTGGATGTCATTTTCCTTTGCCTTAAAAATAACCCCCCCGGACGATGTGTGTCTTCTGGTTTTCATTTCAACTCTCTCATTCAGCAGCGACCGAGCCTGCCGAACGCCCCCTTTAAATCCTAAAAAATTGTAGCACTAACAAAATCCAAATGACAAGACCTTTTCGAGAGATGACGACATTTCGATCTCAAAAGGGGATCACCGCACCCGCTTTACTTAAAGAGCGGCTCGGCCCGGAGAAGCAGGCGGAATAGGTCAGAGAGAATCAAGGAGGGTCTCGAACGGATGACTTGGAGGAGGTCGATCAATTATAGTGTCTGACAGAGACTCCGATCACTCTTTTTCATGGCCGACCGTCACAGGAACCTCTTCTTCTTGCTTGGCGACGCCCCCCGATTTGACGGTCCATTGCCTTCGGACCCGGCCGAGGGTAAAGAGATTGAACTTGAACCCCGAGATCGGCCGCATCTGAGCGATGACGATAAAAAGATCCTTCGTCTCGAACGGTTTAACCTCTCTCACTTCGGTAATCATCGGCAGGAACTTCATTGCGACAGCGAACCGGAAAATTGCAGAGAATAAAAATAAAAGTTGCAAATTGGAGGTCAACAGCAGATGGAACGACCCGATGTTGATTTCTCTCGGCAACCAGCGGCTCAAATATCCTCCGAACGTAGCGCCGAGAAAGATTCCGATGGCGTTGGCGGAATTATAGATTGCGACACACTGCGGCCGCTTTGCCGGGGAGACGGCATCGAAGACGAAGTTTCCCATCGAGAGCGAAAATCCGGCCCAGATGATCCCCCCGAACGTCTGGACCGCCAGGATAAAATAGAAATTCGTTGCAGAGAGCCAAAAAAGAGGGATGATCGGAAGAACGAGTCCCGTGATCGTGAGGACCCTTTTGTTCCCGAATTGATCTCCGAACCGGCCCCAGATGTGAAGGGTGAGGAATTGCGCCAGGACCGTGACCGCGGAGGAACCCATGAATTGAAGGTAGCTGAAATGGAGATCCCGGAGAAGAAAAGGAGAGATAAACGGTCCGGAAACCTGAACTGAAAAATGGATCAATGCGATAAAAAGAACAAACCGGCCGAAGTTGGTCTTTCTGCCGTTCCGGATAAACTGCCAGACCGAAAATTGGTCTTCGGCTTTCGGAGTGTATCGAGGCTCGGTCATGCGGGAGAGATAGTACGCCGAGATCAGCCGCGCGATGAATGCAATGGAGAATAGGATCGCAAAACCGAGAGCGACTTTCCCCCATCCCTGCGCCTGATGAAGAAGAAGGCCTGCCCCGCAAAGCGAGGCAAAGGCGGCGATGCTCATTACCCCGTTTCTTCTTCCGAAATACCTTCCACGCTGATTTGAATTGACCAGATCTCCCATCAGACTATTCCAGGCCGGATTTGCAAAGCTGCCGAGAACGAAGTAAACAGAGACCGATGCAATCAGCCAGGGAAGCGCGCTCTCTTCGGAGATGATAGACGTCGAAAGAATAAAAAGCCAAGCCAATGCTTGACCGATCACCCCGCAGAGGATAATCTTTTTTCGGCTTTTCAGAAAATTAAGAAGCTTGACCGAGATGAATTGGAAAAATGCGCCGATCAGCTGCGGAAGGGAGGCCAGGAGCGCAATTTGAGGGTTGGTGGCCTTCAGGAAAATGGCGAAAGCGCTGAAGTAGCTTTCTCCGGCCCCCGACATGATTGAAAAAAAAAGACCGTCGCGAATGGCGTATTTAAGACTTTTCCGAGCGTGCGTTCCAGGAGATGGTTCTTTTTCTACGATGATTGCCTTTTCCAACGGACCCTTCCAGATCAACCCGAGAGCGACGAATGATCTGGCTATTTATACCATACGAATTTCATTTTCGAGGCAAAAATTGAAATTAAAGGTCTTATTCTTTCTTTTTTTGATCAGATGACGCGCCGGACGAAGCGCGTTTTCCCCTCAGCGCCGTCAATCGTGCTTTATTCTCGGAGAGCTTCGGGAGATGATATTTTTCATCGAAGGCAACGACCTGCTCCAGACAGCGAATGGCCCCCTCTAAATTGCCTTTCTCCTCGTGGAGGAAGGCTTGATGATAAAGGGTGGCGGCGCAGCCGATCTCATTCCGTAGTTCCGCATAGAGGACATGGGCCGCCTCGCTGAGTTGTTGCGCGGCTTCCATCTCGCCCGATGCCCCCTTCGCTTTGGCGAGCCGATGGGAGAGGTCGGCAACAATTGCCGGCCGCTTCAACTTTTTTGCAAGGGCCAGCCCCTTTTCCGCATAATTCAACGCCTCTTCCGGTTTTGATTTTCTCAACATGACCATCGAGAAGTTTCCATATAACACCGCAACCTCTTCCCAACGCTCTTCCCGCTCCAAGAGCAGCGCCCCCTGTTTATAGAAGTGGATCGCCTGATCATAATCCTCTTCGTCGGCATAGAGATTGCCGATATTGACATAGGAGATCCCCAGGCGCGCGTAATCTTCACCTCGCTTGAGAATCTCTACCGCTTTTTTATAATGATCGATCGCCTGATCGACCTGTCCGGTCGCAGCGTGTACATTTCCGATGTTGCCGTGCAGGTCGGCGAGCTGATCGGGATCGCCTCGGATCCCCTCCAGCGCCTTATGATAATACTGAAGCGCTGTTGCGTAATCGCCCTGAGCGAATGCGTTGTTTCCCCGCTGCAGAAAGGAATGAATCTGCATCAACTGTTGAGAAACGTCTCCACCGCTTTCTTGCCGTTTTTCAGGATCGGTTTCCCATCTCCCACCAAGAGGATTTCAAAATCATGCTCCAGCAGTCGCCGGAGGCCCTCTTTTGCCTTTTTAACGTCGGCATATCTGTCTGGAGGAAGCAGGCCCACGGTTCCATCGTTTCGGCCGATGAGCGCGTCCCCCACGATAAAGATCCCCCCTTGCTGGTTCAGATAGAGCGCCGATTCTCCGGGAGACTTCCCGTTCGAAATCGACACGACCTTCAATCCGGCCGGCAGCAGCTCTCCGTCTTTATAGGTGTGATCGACGGTGATGGACCCCATCTCAGCGGCATCCGCTTCCGGGGCCCAGATCTTGGTGTTGAGCAGCAGCCGACACTCCATCGCTTCCCGCATATGATCGCGGTTGGTCAGGATGACCGCCTTCACCCCATTGATCGAGAGATCTTGTTTATCGTCAATGGTCATCGGAGGGGGATCGATCACGACACGCTCTTTCCCCTGTCCGACGAGATATCCATTAAAATGGATCTTTTTTTCTTCCGAATACCATGACCATGTTTCAATGCCTGGAAAAATTTCTTCCATTAATGCCTCCTGGAGTATATGTTGCCGGTCGCCATTATAACATGAGAGGCATTGAAATCAAATCGAATTGCCTCTTTTCAGGGGCTATATAAGCATTATTTTATTGATTTTATTTTTATCGCTGATCCCGGATGACAAAAAATGGGACCGACCGGCCTGGAGCGCACCGATCGATCCCGTCGATTTGGGCCCATCGATTTGGGCATATCGCTTTGGGTTCAACAGGGTCGATCTGAGGAGATGTTCCAAGGGCGCTTCGCGACGACCCTACTTGATGGTAACACGCGAGGCTTGCAGTCCCTCTTCCCCTTCCTCGACCTCGAATTCGACCCGCCTTCCCTCTTCAAGTTCATCAAACGCCATTCCATGAACCGAGTTCCGGTGGAAATAGATGTCTTCATGACCGTCGGATTGAATAAAACCGTAATTGCTTTCCTTAAATAGCCGAGCGATGACCCCATGGGGGTGGCTTTCAGCGGGCAGTTTCTGTCCGATCTGTTCCTTCTTACCCCGGTAGCGTTGGAGCTCTTGCCCGATTGCGCTAAAAACTTCATTGATCGCATCGCCGATGGTCTCACCCGTTTTATTGGCGGTGAGGGTCTTTCCGGGAACGGCGAGAACGACCGTTGCCTCTTCCGAGCCGTTGAGGTGATGTTGACTTTTTCGAAGGGTTATCCGTGCGTGGGTGATCTTCTGGCGTCCCTGCTTCAGACGGTTAAACTGATCCTGAATCACTTCATTCCAATAAGGTGACGGTTTGGAGTGTTGCCATTCGATCTTGATGTCCATAAAAACCCCCTTTCTGCATCTCTCTTCCATTCTATTAAATTCTGCCGAGAAGCTCAATCCATATAAATCGCAGAACAACTGGAGACCGCCCCGATGTTTTAGACTATCTGTGACGCTCCGTCGCGCGCTCTTTGATGCAGCTCTCGCAAGGACAGATCTCTTTTAAGAAATCGAATGGATAAATGCCGGTATCATGCCCATCGCTCCAATGGATCGAGATGGCGTAATGCCCGACCGCTTCAATGTGGACCGGGGCGATATTGGCGGGGATGCTGCCGGGGGGGATCAGCCGCTCTCCGCTCCATTCATGAATGCAGGAGGCGCAACGGCAGTTCTCCCGAAGATAGAGATGCGGATAGACGGCCTGGTGTTGATCGCTCCAGGTGATCCGAATTCCTTTCTCTTTCAAATTTGCAATTTCGATGGGGATCGCTTCTTTCGATATCATATCGACTCCTTTAGAAAAACAGTGTCAAATGGACCGCATTGACCTCTTCTTCCGCGTCATGCTACTCTGAAAGTAGAATTAATTAAGGCATCTGACCTTTATCAGATCTGTTTTAGGAGGAAAGGCAATGGGACTCCTCTCGATGGAAGAAGTAAAACGAAAAATCCATGACCTGAAGGGCTGGGAGCTCTACGACAGCATGCTTCAAAAGAAATACTCTTTCAGGACCTTCAAAGCCGCGATGCAATTCATCAACCGGGTGGCCGAGCTCTCCGATTCGGTCGACCATCACCCCGATATGATGATCAACTATAATCGGGTCCTCCTCAAGCTGACCACTCACAGCCAAGGAGGAATCACGGATAAAGATTTTAACCTAGCGCGAATGATCGATCAAGTCGAAAAACCCCCGACGATTTAATCTTTTATTCCCGTCCAATAAATCGTTCATCCCAAATAGGTATAGAGCCCCAATTCTACCCGGTTTTTATGCCGATTCTTCGGTCGCAGCCTTTCCCGATTTTTCTGCAATTTTGGTATACTTCATATTAATTCTCGAACAAAACCCCGGTAATGGACCGAAAAGATGCTTCTTCTTGCGATTGACTTCTATGGAATCGAACCGTTTCATAAACCGACCCGTCTTCCGGTCAAACCGGGATTAAACATCGTGACGGGCGCCAACGGCGCCGGCAAGACAGCCGTTCTGCGTATCCTCTCGTCACTGCTCTTCGGGACCGAATTGACCGGAGTGAGATGGGTCGAGAATCAGCCGGCGCAGGCCGCGGTGATTCTGCAGGCGAAAGACAAAGCAACTTACCGTATCACGGGTGACTATCAGAAGGGAATCTTTAATCTATCACGGCTCGACCCCTCCGGGCAAAAAACGTTGATCGAAAAAGATCGGAAAAAAATTACCGCCTGGGTCTGCGATCAGGCCGGCGGCCTGTCGGAGAGCCACCTGCTCCCCCTCTTTTTAATTGACCGGCTCCAGTTTCCATCGATTGTTCTTAAATCTAACGGCTCCCCTAAGCCGACGGTCGCGACCCACGGATCTGCGGCCTCGGCGGCCGGCGGCCCGGTTCCTCTGTCCAAGCCGGCCGAGAAGGCGCTGCTTACTCCGGAAACCCGTGCCGAGAAGGAGCGTCGATTGGAAGAAATCCGGCAGAAGCTGGAGGAATTAGGCCGGTGCGAAGAGGAGATGCTGAATGCCCGCGACAAGGTCGCCGAGCTGAAACGTCGATTGAATCAATTAAATGACCTGACGTTGCAAGAGAACCAGGTGGCCGAAGCGGAGACGAAGAGGTTCGCGGGATGGCAAGGGATCGAGATCACCCGTCCGGAGCTCTTCCGTCAATATGAAGAGGGATTGCAGCAAAAGCAAAACGGGCTGACCCAGTTGGAGGAAGAGAAAGAGGAGATGCAGGCCCGGTTGATGCAAATCGGCGAGACAGACCTCTTCCAGGATCGCCATCTGCAGGTCGGCGTCATCCTGACCATCCTCTCATTCCTCCTCCCGATTTTTATCACCCTCCATGGTCCCTTTCGCTATCTCTTTCCGATCGGGGTCTTGGGAGGAATCGGACTCTCGCTCTTCGCCTATTTTCAGCTTCACCAGCGAGATGCCGCAAAATCCGGACTGGAAAAAAAGCTGGCCGGAATGAACGAGAAGATCAATTCGGTCAACCGGAAATTCGACAAGGAGTACAAAGAGGTCACCGATCTTCTCTCCAAGTCGGGTTGTAAGGACATTCAGGAACTCAAAGAGCGTCAGCGCGCCTATCAGCAGCATGTTCATAAAAAGAAAGAGCTCGCGGAGAAAAGGGAAAGCCTTCTGAAGGGGGGAACGGTTGAAATCATCGCCCAGCAGGCTCAGGAAGGCGAAGCCGCTTTCGCCGCGCTGGAGGCGAAGCTTCAGGGATTCACCGATCTGAATGAAGAGCTCTACCGTCTCGAGGAGGCGCTCCGCCTGCCCGATTCAAATGAATCGCAGCAGATAGAGATGCCCGACCTGGGGCCGCTTCCCGCCGCAGGCTCCGAACCCTCTCCCACCCCTTTCCTCTCCGTTATGACCTCTCTGGCAAAACAGAGGACCCCCCCTCTCTCCTTCGAGCAGATCGAAAAACAGACGAACATCCTCTATGCGCTTTTTGATCGGAGTCAGAGCCGAGCGATTCACCTGAAGGAAAACGGAGAGATCAACGTCAGTGCTTTTGGCCTGCACCAGGTCAGCTCCGGCACGGCCGATCAAATTTTTATCGCCCTGATTTTGGCGACGCTCGATCATCTTTCCGAGACCCCCTTTCCCCTGTTTCTCGACGAGCCGTTCAGCATCCTCTCCCCTGCTTCTCAGGCGACGGCGCTGGAGTTGTTGCGCGGCGCCGCCCGGAGACGACAGGTGGTCCTTCTCAGCGTCCACCCCTTTTCACCCAAGGGAACGGACCATTCCGTCGATTTAAGCGCTTTATAAAAAACACCCTTAAGCTGTTTTCATGCCGCTTCCATGGTATATTCATTCTTTGTCATTTTTACCTTGGGAGAACGCCATGGCGCTTTATCATCCAAAACATCGAAAGCAGGCGGCCGCCCTCAAGCCTGAACTCAAGGCGATGGTGGTCCATTCTTTCTTGAAAAAAGTTCAGCAATATTCCGAAGAGATGATTGAAAAGAAATGGAAGGCGACAAGAAAGCAGCGGGGAACGGATCTCGAGACCCTCCAGAAGCTCGCCCACTGGGTTCAATACCACCGCTTTAATGCGGTGGCTCTTGAGGAGATTGAAGACGGAACGCTCGACGCCTGGTTTGAGGAGTGATTTTGCGCGAACGGTGCTCGGCGAAAAAGATCAGAACCGGCGCTGTTACGAAAACAGACGCGGCTGATCCGCTTCCTTCTTCGTCAGAAGCAGGAGAATTTTTTGTTGGGCCGATGAAAAAGGATATTCGGAGAGGCGATCAAGTAAGACCCATTTCAGGTCGCCCTCTTCTTTCCCCCCTTTTCCCGTGACCGCTCCCGAGAAAACGTGGAGCGTCATCTTAAAATGCGTAAAGGTGTGGCGGATTTTCGCCAAGGGGGTCCATGTCGAAACGCGCCATGGGATCTCTTGGCGAAGAACGGCCTTTGCCCCCCGGTCGATCTGCTCGCCGGTGATTTCTCCCCCGGGAAACTCCCACATTCCCCCCAGCAACCCCTTCGCCGGACGCTTTCGGATCAGCACCCTGTCGCCCCGGGTGACAACCCCGGCGATGTAGTCCCGGTGGGGGATGAGCTTCGGCCGGCTCCTCACCGGAAGGCGATCCTGGAGCCCTTTCTCGAAGGCGCCGCAGCTGTCTTTCACCGGACAGATCGGGCATCGCGGCGCGGTCGGCGTGCAGACGGTCGCCCCCAGATCCATGATCGCCTGCGTGTAGTGGTCGGCCCCCTTCTGGGGAAGGAGCGCCTCCGAGTACCGCCACAGCGCCTCCTCAACCTCCTTTTTCTTCGGATCTTCCTCGATGCAAAAATAGCGACAAAGGACCCGCTTGACGTTGCCGTCGAGGATCGGATGGCGCTGTCCAAGCGCAATCGTCGCGATGGCGCCGGCGGTCGACCGTCCGATTCCGGGAAGGGACAAGATCTCCTCAAACGATTCCGGGAACGTCCCGCCGTGACGGGCGACGATCTCTTTGGCGGCCCGCTGAAGGTGCCTTGCGCGCGCGTAATAGCCGAGTCCTTCCCACGCCTTCAATACCTTGTCCGGCGGCGACGCGGCGAGCGCTCGGAGCGTTGGAAAGAGGGTCAGAAAACGATCGTAATAGGGAAGGACCGTGGCAACCTGGGTCTGTTGGAGCATGATCTCGGAGACCCAGACGGCATAAGGATCGGAGGTCCGCCTCCAGGGAAGATCCCGTCCGTGAGCGCGGTACCACTTGAGGAGCGGTCGGGTGAATAAATTATTTTTAGCTTGAAGATGAACAGACATGATTTACGAAGATCGGCCGTCGGCGTCGGATCGACCCCGAAGAAAAATCGGCTCGCTATTTCTGAAGAATCTCCTTGATTTTTTCGACGACTTTGTTGGGGGTCGTGGTCGCTTTGACGAGGAAATCGTTTGCCCCGGCCTGAAGCGCCTTGCTGATCTCTTCGCTCGCCCCCTTTGCCGAGAAGACGATCACCGGGACCGACTGAAAGTTAGGATTGGCCCGAACGGTCTGGAGGACCTTAAACCCGTCCATGATCGGCATCATCAGATCGAGGAGGATCAGATCGGGTTTGTCGGTCGTGATCGCCTTTAATGCCTCGACCCCGTTGTTGGCGACGGTCGGAAGATATCCCGCGGAGAGGAGCTTGTTCTTATATGCCCTCTGATAGAACTCCGTGTCGTCCACGATCAGAATTTTTTCCTTCATCCGGAAAATCCCCCCAATGTATGAGAAACCCGATGTTGAAGATCCCGTTTCAGCTCTTGAAGCTCCCTTTCGAGCCGCTCGATCCGTTCCGCGATCGGGTCGGGCAGATTGGTATGATCAAGCGTTCCTTCTTTCTTGGAGCGGTGAATGATCTTCCCGGGAATTCCCACCACGGTCGCATGATCCGGCACCGACTGGAGAACCACCGAGTTGGCGCCGATCCGGACATGGTTGCCGATGACGATTGCGCCGAGGACCTTTGCCCCGGCTCCGACGATGACGTTGTCGCCGAGCGTCGGATGTCTCTTCCCCGGCTCCTGACCGGTCCCGCCGAGGGTGACTCCTTGATAGAGGGTGACATTCTTGCCGATCTCCGCCGTCTCGCCGATGACGACCCCCATCCCATGATCGATGAAGAAGGCCTCTCCGATGACGGCGCCGGGATGAATTTCAATCCCGGTGATGAACCTCGAAAAGTGTGAAACGAGCCGGGGAATCACGGGGACATTCTTTCGCCAGAGAAAGTGCGAGACCCGGTGAAGCAGCGTCGCATGAAATCCGGAATAGGTCAAGACGATCTCGATCACGCTCCGGGCGGCCGGATCTCTCTCGAAAATCGCTCGAATATCGTCCCTCATTGCCCTGAACATAACCTCGTCGGCTCCCTTTTATTTCCGCTCGATGAGACAGACCGCCTGCGCCGCAATCCCTTCCTCACGCCCGATGAAACCGATTCTCTCATTGGTGGTCGCTTTCACATTGACGCGCGTCGGCTCGATCGACAGGGGGCGGCTGATATTGATCTTCATCTGTTCCACGAAGGGGGCGATCCGCGGTCGCTCCGCGATCACCACCGCATCGATATTTATCACAATAAATCCTTTTTGTAAAAGGAGAGAGGCGATCTCCTCTAAAAGACGAACGCTGGAGACCCCCTTCCATTTCGGATCTCCCTCCGGAAAATGTCGTCCCAGGTCCCCTTCACCGGCCGCGCCGAGCAAGGCATCGCCGATTGCATGGAGCAAGACGTCCGCGTCGGAATATCCCTCGAGCCCCTTTTTGAACGGAATCTCGACCCCGCCGAGGATGCACCGAAGACCGCCGACCAGTCGATGGACATCATATCCGATGCCGACCCGGATCATCGGCGGCGCTCCTCTCCCCGTGCGTGAAGGAGAATCTCCGCCAGCCTCAGATCGGGAGGAGTCGTAATCTTGATGTTCTCCGCCGACCCTTCGACACACCGGATCGGGTGCCCGAGCCGCTCCACCAGCATCGCCTCATCGGTCGCTTCAAAGCGGTCGGTCTCCGCCTTTTGATAGGCCTCTCGCAACAGGCTCAGCCGGAAGGCTTGAGGGGTCTGCATCGCCCATACATTTTCCCTAGGGAGGCTCTGAGAGATTATTCTACCAGACGAAACCCGTTTTAGGGAATCGGTGACCGGCCGGGCCGCCACCGCGCCGCCGACTTCCGCCGCCGCAGCCGCCACCCGCTCAATCAACTCCGTCGTCACGAGGGGGCGGACCCCGTCATGGACGAGGATCAGGTCGTTCGGATCGCTCCGTTCGCATAATTCAGACACGGCGGCCCAGACCGAATCCTGGCGCCGCTCCCCCCCGTGAAGAATTCGCTTTACCTTGTCGAGCCGATGCGAAGAGACGAGCCCTTCAATAAAGGAACAATCCTCTTTGGAGACGACACAGGTGATCTCGTTGATGATCGACGCGCTTTGAAAGGGGATCAGTGTATGGATGAGGATGGGAAGACCGCAGAGTTCCAAGAACTGCTTCTTTGTCTCTCCTCCCAGCCGCTTTCCTTGACCGGCGGCGGGGATCACGGCATGGACGATCAATTGGCTCTCACCGCCGGATATTCCTCGCGCTCCCTCTCCGGCTCTTCGCGAACACGGGTGAAAATCATCCTTCCGGCGGTCGTTTGCAAGACGCTGGTGACGACCACATCAATGTTCTTTCCAATCCATCTCTTTGCGTCATCGACAACGATCATCGTGCCGTCATCCAGATAGGCGATCCCCTGCCCCGATTCTTTCCCCTCTTTTAATACGAAGACCCGCATCGTCTCTCCGGGGAGGACTACCGGTTTTAAAGCATTACAGAGTTGGTTTATGTTTAGAACTCTAACCCCTTGAAGTTCAGCCACTTTATTAAGATTCAGGTCATTGGTGACGACCTTGGCTGAGAGGCGCTTGCCGAGCGCGATGATTTTCGAGTCGACCTCTCGGATCGAGGGGAAATCGTCATCGACAATCCGCACATCGATATCGACCATTTTTTGAATCCGGTGCAAAATATCGAGGCCCCTTCTGCCGCGGGCGCGCTTGAGAGAATCGGACGAATCGGCGATGTGTTGGAGCTCCTGAAGAATAAATTGCGGAATGATGTAGGTTCCTTCGAGAAAGCCTGTCTCGCAGAGATCGGCGATCCGGCCGTCGATGATCACGCTCGTATCGAGAATTTTGCTGTTTGAAACGACCGAGGAAAGCGCCGCCTCCGTCTGTCGCCTTCCGAGAAATAAAATGGTAGGGTCCATTTCAATTTTAAGGGAGAGGAAGAGCCCCATGTAGGAAAGAAAAAGAAGAGAGAGCCATTTCCAGAAGAGGAACAAGGTCGGATTGAGCGAAAAAAGTGGATCGACGATGACATTCAGAATGCCGCTCGCGAGCACACCGAGAATAAATCCGAAAGATCCCCAGAAAAGTCGCTTGACGGCGACCTTTTGCATAAAGCTTTCCAGCGTGACCAGCCCC
This sequence comes from Candidatus Manganitrophaceae bacterium, assembly GCA_016200325.1. Taxonomy (NCBI): domain Bacteria; kingdom Pseudomonadati; phylum Nitrospirota; class Nitrospiria; order Candidatus Troglogloeales; family Candidatus Manganitrophaceae; species Candidatus Manganitrophaceae bacterium. The sequence continues at coordinate 81,886 of JACQEZ010000003.1, read as the reverse complement.
CCGCCGAGCAGCAGTCCGATGAGCGCCCCCCAATAGGCGTTGCCGACATCGAGAAGCCGGGATGCAACCGAATAACCGGTTAGGGTGCTAAAGAGAATGAAAAAAACATGAATCGCATAATTTCCAACCATCGCCGCCCCTCCACCCACCTGATGAGCCGAGAGTAACAGAACCGCTCCAACTCTGTTCCTGAACACCTTTGTGACCGAATTGATTGGACATCCTTTTCCATGCGACGTTGGCGCCGGCGGAGGTGCTCTCCGGCCGGCCTCTTATCTGCTCTTGTCTCTTAAGGTGAGATCGTTACAAACATCGTCCTTCCCTGCCGATTAATCAATAAGAGGACCGATTCGTCTTTCTTGATCTTGGAGAGGATGGCATCGTAATCCTCGGTATTGCGGACCGGTTTTCGATTCACCTCCATGATGAGATCTCCCCTTTGCAGGCCGACCTCCTCGGCGACGCTTCCCGATTCGACCCGGGTGATCACGACCCCTTTTTCGTTCCGACCCAAACCGAGCTGTTTTGTGATTTCAGGGGTGAGGTTTCGAACTTCAAGGCCGCTCAGCGCGGTGCTGGCCCCTTCCTCTGCCGGTTGCTCGGTCTCCCCGCTTTTTCCGACATCTTTCGGCTGCTCTTCAATCGTAAGCTCGAGATCTTTCTCTTTCTTATCTCGGACCACCCGCACTTTGGCGCGGGTTCCGACCCCGGTCTGCGCCACCATATTTCTTAATTGGGTGGAGTTCTCAATCGGCTGGTTGTTGTATTGAACAATGATATCGCCCCGTTTAAAACCGGCCTTCTCGGCGGGACTGTTGGGGAGGACATCCCCGACGAGCGCCCCCTTCGACTCTTTCAGGCCGAATTCCTTGGCGAGTTGAGGGGTAATCTCTTGAATGGAGATCCCGAGCCATCCGCGGACCACCTTTCCATTTTTGACCAAGCTGTCCATGATGGTGTGGGCCATCTTGCTCGGGACGGCAAAGCCGATCCCCATATATCCGCCGCTCTGTGTAAAGATGGCGGTGTTGATTCCGACCAGCTCTCCGTGGGTGTTGACCATCGCCCCGCCGGAGTTGCCGGGGTTGATGGCGGCATCGGTCTGAATGAAGTCTTCATAATCGGCGATCCCGACGTTCGCCCGCCCCACCGCCGAGACGATCCCCATCGTCACCGTCTGGTTGAGCCCGAACGGATTCCCGATCGCCAAGACATATTCTCCGACCTGCAGCTTGTCGGACTCTCCCCAAGGGATCGTCGGAAGGTCCTTCGCATCGATTTTAATCACCGCGATGTCGCTCTTCGGATCGCTTCCGATCAGCTTTCCCTTGAACTCCCGCTTGTCCCCCAATAAAACTTTGATTTCATCCGATTTGGCGACGACATGATTGTTGGTGATGATCAGTCCATCGGAATCGACGATCACCCCCGAGCCGAGGCTTTGCGCCTTTCTCTCCCGGGGGGGCGGCTGTCCGCGACGGGGGGCCTGGTCCCCGAAAAAGCGCCGGAAGAACGGATCATCGAAGGGGAACCCGGGAGGGCCTCCCCCTCCTTCTTCTCCGCCGCCTTCACCTCCTCCTTTGATCACCCGCGTGGTTGAAATGTTCACGACCGCCGGCGTAACCGCCTTGGAGATCTCCACAAAGGTCTGTTCGGTTTGGGCGATGGCGGGCGGTTTTTGTTTTTGCAGCTCTTTGGGAGCCTCATTGACCGCCGCCCCAAAAGGGAGGAGATGAAATTCGGAAACCAGTGTAATGCCGATGACCATTCCGACAATCACCAAAAAAACGGAAAATACAAACCGCTTCGGCCGTATCTCTTGATTATCCCCCGACATCCATCCTCCAATCCGAACGGCTGTTGATCCCCTCGAATACCGACAATGTTAAAAAAAGCCATCCCGATTCAAATCCAAACCTGGGACGAATGGGCTGGTCTCCCATCCGATCCCTCAGGAGCCGGGCTGTGCAGAATTCAATCGTTCTTAAAAGTGGCGTTTCGAAAAATTTCAATGTAGTATGCACTTCTTTGTTTGATTCTAATTTTTTCGCATTATACTATAGCTGTTTTCATAAAGTAAAGTTATTGAACTATCAATAAGATAAGGGAGATCGCGTTTTTGAAGAGAGGAAAAGAGGGCCAGATGCGGAAATCGCGGCCGAGGCGATCGGCGACGCGCCGAGCCAACGGAAAATCCCCCTCCAGAGCGATTCCGGTCGATCGGTTCAAGCCGACCGAGCAGGAAGAATGGGTGGAGAAGGGAAAAAAGCTGATCTGGCATCCCTTTACTCAGATGAAAGAGTGGGAGACAGAGAGACCGACCCTCATTACGGAGGGGACCGGAGTTTATCTCACCGATTCGGACGGAAAAAAATACCTAGACGGAGTCTCTTCCATTTGGGTCAACGTTCATGGACATCGCAAGCGGGAAATCGACGAAGCGCTGATCGATCAGATCGGGCGGATCTCTCATTCCACCCTGCTCGGCCTCTCGAATCGGCCGGCGATCGAGTTGGCCGAGCGGCTCCTCGGACTCGCCCCCCCCGGGCTGGCGAGAGTTTTTTACTCCGACGACGGTTCCACCGCCGTCGAGGTGGCGATTAAGCTCGCCTTCGGCTACTGGCAGCGGAGGGGGGGGGAATATCAAAAAAAGAGAAAGTTCCTCTCCTTCGAGCAGGCCTATCATGGCGACACGATCGGATCGGTGAGCGTCGGCGGGATCGATCTCTTCCATCGCGCGTACGAACCGCTTTTATTCGAAACGGTCAAGGTCCCGGCCCCCTTTTGTTATCGCTGTCCCCTTTCATTGTCCCATCCTTCCTGTCAGCTGGCCTGCATCGATGCGGTGGAGAAGACGATCCAGCGCCACCGTCATGAACTGGCCGGGATGATCATCGAGCCGCTGGTCCAAGCCGCGGCCGGAATGCTGACCGCGCCCCCCGGTTATCTCAAGGAGATGCGGGCGCTCTGCAGCCGATATGACCTGCTGATGATCGTCGATGAGGTGGCGACCGGTTTTGGGCGAACGGGAAAGATGTTTGCGTGCGAGCACGAGGGGATCACCCCCGACCTGATGGTTCTCTCCAAAGGGATTACGGGGGGATATCTTCCGCTGGCCGCGACCCTCGCCACTCAGACGATCTATGATGCCTATCTGGGAGAGTATTCCGAGTTTAAGACCTTCTTTCACGGCCACAGCTACACCGGAAACCCGCTCGGCTGCGCCGCCGCGATTGCGAACCTAAATATTTTCAAAAACGATCGCGTTCTGGAAAAGCTGCAGGCCAAGATTGCGTTTGCGAAAAAAACGCTCCGTCCTTGGAAAAGATGGGCCCATGTCGGAGATATTCGTCAGGTCGGACTGATGATCGGCATCGAGCTGGTCGCAGACAAGAAAAAGAAAACTGCGTATCCGGTGGCGTGGCGGGTCGGCGCCCAGGTCTGCCGCGCCGCGAAGGAACGGGGCGTTCTCCTCCGGCCGCTCGGGAACGTCATTGTTTTAATGCCGCCGCTGTCGATCTCGATACGGGATTTGAAAAAGCTGATGACGATCGTCGGAGAGGAGATTCGAAGAGTGACTTCCGGCCTTAATTAGGCTCGGCTTTTTCCTTCTTCCATTGCAGATAGACCTTGAGGTAGCCTTCCACGATTTTTTGGGTATTCCAATGAAGCATCTTGGCATACTGGAGGAGATAGCTTCGAAGATAGACCTCCGCCGGAAGGGACTTGAAGTTGTCTTCCTCGATATGTAAGAGGTAGGTGATGTTGATGCGGGTCCGGTCTGCAATCTCTTGGACTGAAATTCCCTGCCGCTCCCGCATCTGTTTCAGGACCTTGCCGTTGATCTCGCCCGGCTCGGTGGTCTCGTCGAGAAGGAGCGAAGGGGCCGGCGCTTCGGCCGGCGCCGCGACCGGCTCGGCGAGCGCCTCTATTTCTTTTGAAATGCTCTCGTCGTATTTCTTTCTTTTCTCCTGATCGATCAGCGTCCGGTAGGCCTCTTCGATCTTTTTATAAATCTGCTCGCGGTCTTCCCGGTCGAAGAGGGAATACGCGGCGGCGGAGTCGGTCCCGTAGGTCTTCCTCGCCAGCTCGTATGCCTTTTGGATTTCTCCCCAGGTGGCGCGGTATGAGACCTCCAAGACCTCGTAATAATTTTGCTCTGAAAAACGCTTCATGCTCAATGCACTATTGATTGACGATAGAGTTTAATTTCAATTCTTCCTTCTTGATCAAATTCAAGACGGTCCGCTCCAGGCACCGGGCCGCGCTCGAGTTGGGATACTCCAGCAGCAGCGGGCGTTTTTTCTTCGTCGCCTGCCAAACGTGGTCATCATACTCGACGTACCCCACATAATCAACTTTAATCCCGAAATACTTTCCGCAGGAACTCCTCATTGAAAATCCCAAGGTCATGTCGTCTTTGGAGCGCACCTGGTTGACGACGATTTTCGGGGCGAAGGTGTAGACCGCCTCCTTTAATTTCTGCCCCGCCTTCTCGTTGATGGAAGCGACATGATCGATCAAATCGTGCGGCGTTCGAATCCCCCGCTCGTTCTTTTCGTCCATCGCGATCATCACGATCTCTTTCACCTCGGGATCCCGGGCGATTTTTTTAAATCGTCGATAAAAGACGCTCTTGATAAAACGGTAGACATTTTCGATCGAGGTCGGCTCCGGAATCACGCTGAGAATGCCGGTATCGGCGCTCAGAAAAAAATCAAGGTTGGTGAAGGAGGTTCCCGCGCCGAGATCGAGAATAATATATTCAAAATCCAATTCGTGAATCTGACGGATCAGCCGCATCTTTTGGCTGTGTTTCGGATTGGCGATCTCCAAAAAATCTTGCGCGCCGGAGATCAGCGCGAGGTTGGGAATCTCCGTCTGCGTGAGAATCTGTCCGATATCTCGAATTTTCCCCTGGACGAAATCGGAAAGGGTCGCTCCGGGGTTCACCCCCAGACAGGTGTGAAGGTTGGCGCATCCCAAATCGGCATCGACCAGGAGGACCTTCTTCCCCATTTGCGTCAGCGCGATTCCGAGATTGGCCGACAAGAAACTCTTCCCCGTTCCCCCCTTCCCCCCGCCGACGGCCCAGACCGCTTTTTTAGGGAGCTGAAGATCTTTAAACAATCCTATTTTATCCATTAAAACCGACGTTCAATCGCAATGAATGGCACGATGAATCCGATGAGAGGTGATTGATAAAAGGGCTTCCGACTTTCCCGGCAAACGATACCTGTTATCATTATATCAAACGGCTACTATTTTCAACTAAAATTATGTTATCCTTTCTAAAATTTAGGGTAATCTCAGGGTGATCTCAGGATAATCTCAATGGACGCGATGAATCATAGAAGGGCTCCCTTTCACCTTGCCGTCTTCCTCCTTTTGTCGATCCTTTTTCTGATTCCCGCGCTGTTGCCGGCCGAGGAGGTCTTTCAGGAGGATTTCACAGCGGGCCTTGAAGCGGGACTCCCAAGGGGATGGAAGCTCAAGCAGTGGTTTGGGAAGAGCCATCAGGTCGAGATCGTCTCCGACGACGGGGCGCCGGCGGTCCGCCTGGTAAGCGACAAAAACAGTTTCGGGCTCTATCGAGAGTTCGCGACCCAGGCGAAATCGGCCCCGCTTCTCACGTGGAAATGGAAAGTCGTTCGTCTCCCCGACGGCGGCGACGTCCGAGACAAGAAGAAAGATGACGAGGCCGCTCAGATCTACATCCTGTTCCCCCGCTTTCCGAAAATGTTCAATACCCGGATGCTCGGCTATATCTGGGACAGCAGCGCGCCGAAGGGGAGCCAGGTGGTCAGCCGGAAATCGTCCAATACCCGTTACGTCGTTTTGGAGAGCGGGAAAGAGCATCTGGGGGAATGGCTGAAGGAGAGCCGGAATATTTATGACGATTACAGAGCCCTTTTCGGAGAAGAGCCCCCCGCCGTCGGCGGGATCACCTTGATGATCGACTCGGATGACACCGGTTCCTCCGCAGAAAGCTACTTTGCCGACATCCGCCTCAGAAAAAAAGAATAACCCATCCGGGGAAGCGGCCGCTTTCTTTTCCAAGGTCCTCCTCCTCGTCAATCCCGCCGCCGGCGCTCGCTCGAAGAGAAAAAAGCTCGATCGGATCATCGAAGACCTCCGTCGCATTTCCGACCATCTGGAAGTCGTTTACACCGCCGCGGCGCTCGATGCAACCCGCTTGGTCAAAGAAAGAAGAAACGGCGCTTGGACGCTGTTGCTCTGCGCCGGAGGAGACGGCACGATCAACGAGGTCGTCAATGGGCTGATGGATGAGGACGGCGCCTCCCCGCCCCCCCTCGGCATCCTCCCGACCGGGACCGGGAATGGGCTGGCCCGGGAGATCGGCCTCCCCCTCGATCCGTGGAGCGCCTATCAGCGGCTCCTCAACGGGAGGGTCGAAACCATCTATCCCGGCAAGGTCGTCCTGGAGCCGAAGGGGGGTGAGCCGCAGAAACCGACTCGGTATTATCTTCTTTTGGCGGGAGTCGGTTTTGATGCGTTTGTGGTCGAGTGGGTCGAGCGGCGATCCGTTTTTTTCAGAAAGCTTCCGAAACTCTGGGTCTACATCCTCTTCGGGATGGTCGCCCTCTTCTTCTATCCCTATCCCTCGCTTCGCTTCTCAATCAACGGCCGGTTGTTGACCGGCTCGGGCGGCGTGGTTGCAAAGGCCCGATTGGTCGCCGGCCCGCTGACCTTCGCCCCCTCGGCCCGGCTCGGCGCCCCTGCGTTTTCCTTTTGTCTTTTACCGCAGAGAGGCCTGTTCGGATACCTTCGTCTCCTCTTCCAGCTCTTGCTCACCGGAACGCCGGGGTGCTGCATTGAATACCACTCCGGGACCGAGCTGAAAGCGTTGGACGGGGCCGGCTGGGTGGAGGCCGATGGCGAGCTGCTCGGTCCGCTCCCCGCCACCTTCACTCTCGCCGAAAAACCGCTTCAGCTGATTTATCCTTCGGGAAGATCGGCGCAATCGTAATCCCGCTTCCGTTCTTCCGCCGATCAGTCGGCCTTCAGCTCGGGAAAGGTTACGGCGTGGGCGCCGGCTTCTTCCATCTCGGCCAACGCCTTTTCGGTATCCCCCGGCGCCCCCTCAACCCCGCGCGAGGCGTCGCGCAGCAACACCGTCTCGAAGCCGGCGCCCAGGGAATCTAAAACGGTATTTTTCACGCAGTAGTCGGTGGCGAGCCCGCCGATAAAGAGCCGGCGGATCCCCTGCCGCTTCAGCCGCTCGGCCAGGCCGGTTCCTTGAAATCCGGAATACGCCTCCTCCTTCGGATCGCTCCCCTTTGAGACAATCGCCGCCTGATCGGGAAGGGCGAGCGCCGGATGGAATTCGGCGCCGGGTGTTCCCTGCACGCAGTGCGGCGGCCAGATCCCCCCCTGCGGCTTAAAAGAGAGATGCTCCGGCGGATGCCAATCCCGCGTCGCATAAATCGGCGCGCCCGCGTTGATAAAAAATCGAACATAGTCATTCAAAACCGGAACCACCCTGTCCCCTTCCGGCACCGGCAGCGCGCCGCCGGGACAAAAATCATTCTGCACGTCGACCAGAATTAACGCCCCCCTTTTTCCCAGCTTCATCCGATCTCCCTCCTTCTCCGAAAATTATACAGACTCCGACAACGAAGGACAATACGATCGGCGTTCAACGCTCCGAAAAACGAAAGAAAATCCCTTCCCGTCGCCCGGACGCCGCCTTGATTTTATCCCCCCAAAGAACTAAACTAAGGGGCATCTTTTTTTAATTGGACCCAGAGGTTTTCTGGAGAGTCGATGTCGGAAAAAGAGCGCTCCCCGTTTCTGAAATATGCCATTGGGCCTTTCGCCATCGCCGTTGCCGTTCTCTTCAAAGAGGGGGCTGCTCCGACCCTCGGCGCAGATCGGCCCTTTCTTCTCCTCTTTGCCCCGATCATGCTCAGCGCCTGGTATGGCGGACCCGGGTCGGGACTGATCACCACCGGCGTGGCGGCGCTCGTCGCCGATTACTTTTTTCTCCCTCCTTTTTATACGATCGGGTCGTTCAATCGCACCTCTTTGATCCAGCTTCTGATCTTCATCGCAGAGGGGCTCAGCATCAGCTTTCTGAGCGCCGCGATGTATCGTGCAAAGCACCGCTCCGACCGGACCGAGCGGGACATCGTCCGATTAAATCAGGAGCTGGAACAACGGGTCTTGGAGCGAACCGCCCAACTGGAGGCGACCAATAAAGACCTCGAAGGGCAGATACAAGAACGGCAGCGGACCGAAGGAAGGCTGCGCCGGAGCGAGAAGCAGCTGGCGGCGGCGCAAGCGATCGCCCACATCGGCAGCTGGGAGTGGGACATCGTCACAAATCAGGTCGTCTGGTCGGACGAGCTCTACCGGATTTACGGTCTCGACCCTCGATCCGATCAGATTCGCTATGAGACGTTTATCAATCAGATCGCGCCTGAAGACCGGGCGCGAACGGAGGAGATCATCACGCGCGCCCGCTCCGACGGCCGGCCGTTCAGTTTTCATCACCGGATCCTCCGACCCGACGGGGCGGTCCGGATCCTTCAAGCCCGGGGAGAGGTGATCTTCGGCCCCGACGGCCGGCCCGCGAAGATGATCGGCACCGGACAGGACATCACGGAACGGAGGGCGGCGGAAGAGGAGCTCCGGCGGACGGAAGCGTTCCTCAACTCGATCGTGGAGAACCTTCCGAACATGATCTTCGTGAAAGAGGCCCAAGCGCTTCGGTTCGTCCGATTCAACAAAGCGGGTGAAGCGCTGCTCGGATATCCGAGAGAAGCGTTGATCGGCAAGAACGACTACGATTTCTTTCCGAAAGCGCAGGCCGATTTCTTCGTCGCAAAAGACCGTCAGGTCCTCCAAGACGGCCGTCTCCTGAATATTCCCGAAGAGCCGATTCAGACCCAGCACCTCGGCACCCGGATTCTCTCGACCCAAAAAATACCCCTCTACGACACCGACGGAAAGCCGCTCTATCTGCTCGGCATTTCGGAAGACATTACGGAGCGAAAGAAACTGGAGGCGGAGCGGGAGGAGCTGATCCGGGAGCAGACGGCGCGGATCGAGGCCGAGGCGGCGCAGCAGCGCCTCACTTTCCTCTCCGAGGCGAGCGCGCTTCTCGCCTCCTCGCTGGAGTATGAGCCGACCCTCGCCCGCGTCACCCAGCTCGCGGTGCCGCGCTTGGCCGATTGGTGTACGGTCGACCTGACGGAAGAAGACGGAACGATCCGCTCCCTCGCCGTCGCTCACATCGATCCGGAAAAGATGAAATGGGCCGCGGAAATCAATCGCCGTTATCCCCTCGATCCGAACGCGGCGCAGGGTGTCCCGGCCGTGCTCCGGACCGGCCGGTCGGAAATCTATCCGGAGATTTCAGACGCGATGCTGGCGGCCGCCGCCCGCGACGATGCGCACCTCCGGATCCTGCGCGAGGTCGGGCTTCAGTCGGCGATGATCGTACCGCTCGTCGTGCAGGGTCGGCCGATCGGCGCGATGACCTTCGTTTCGGAGTCGGGCCGGCGGTATGGCGAAAGCGACCTCGCCCTGGCCGAGGAGCTGGCCCGCCGCGCCGCCTTGGCGATCGAGAACGCCCGGCTTTATCGGCAGGCCCAGGAGGCCAATCGGGCCAAGGATGAATTCCTGGCGGTCGTCTCTCACGAGCTTCGCACGCCGCTCAACGCCATTTTGGGATGGTCGCTCTTGTTGCAGGAAGAAGGGGTCGCTCCGGAGACGATCGGGCATGCGCTCGAGTCGATCGCCCGAAACGCCACGACGCAGGCGCAACTGATCGGAGACCTCCTCGATGTCTCCCGCATCGTCACCGGGAAGCTTCATATGAATATCCGTCCGGCGGCGCTGGCGCCGATCGTTCAAGAGGCGATCAATGTCGTGCAATCGTCGGCCGAGGCCAAAGGGATTCAATTGATCCCGGAGATCGCCGATCCGACCTTGTCGATCGTCGGCGATCCCGATCGATTACAGCAGGTCGTCTGGAATCTTTTATCGAATGCGATCAAATTTACCCCCGAAGGGGGGAGCGTTGTTATCCGGGTCGAACCGATCGATACAACGGTTCAAATTCGTGTGACCGATACCGGCATCGGCATTCCCCGCGAATTTCTCCCCTATGTCTTCGACCGCTTCCGTCAGGCCGACGCTTCCAGCACGCGGGTTCACGGCGGTCTCGGGCTCGGTTTGGCGATCGTCCGCCACCTCGTCGAACAGCATGGCGGAACGGTGGAGGTCGAAAGCCCCGGCGAAGGCCGGGGGGCGACGTTCACCGTGACGCTGCCGATCCAACCGGGTCGAACGAAGGGGGGCGTTCCGGAGCCGTTCAAGCCGGCCCTCTTCGAAGATCGGCCGGCGGATCGGTCTCGGTTGCTGGAGGGGTTGCGGGTGTTGGTGGTCGAAGATGCGCCCGACACGCGGGAGCTGATCGCCGCCCTGCTGAAACGGCACCAGGCGGAGGTGAAGGCGGTCGGTTCCGTTCAAGAGGCGATCGATGCGGTGACGGAAGGACGGCCCGATCTTTTGATCAGCGACATCGCGATGGCGGGCGAGGATGGGTATGTTCTCATGGAGCGGGTCCGGACGGTCGCTTCCGAACAGGGGTGGAAGATCCCGGCGATTGCATTGACCGCGTATGCGAGAAAAGAAGATCAGGAGCGGGTCCTCGCCGCCGGTTTTCAGCTCCATCTTTCCAAACCGGTGAAGCCGAGTCAGCTCGTCCTCGCGATCGGCAAGCTGACCGGACGGATCGCGGAGGGCCGTCTTGGCGAAGATCTCTTGAATCCTCCGGCCGACTAGGTCCGATCCTCTCCCTTTTGCTCGGCGTCGAGGTACCGGTTCATCTCCTCCACCCGCTCCGTGAATTGCGCCTGACCCGCTTTGGGAAGGGGATCGCCGCGGACCACGTCGGCGTTCTTCGGATCGATCGGCTTGCCGTTCTTCATCAGCGTGTAATGGAGATGCGGCCCGGTGCTGAGGCCGGTGGAGCCGACCCGCCCGACGACATCGCCCTGATCGACCCGTTTGCCGACCCGCATCCCGTCGCCGTAGGCGGAGAGATGCCCGTAGAGGGTGCTGTAGCCGTTGCGGTGCTGGATGATCACCGCCTTTCCGTGGCCGCCGTTCCAGCCGACGAAGGTGACCGTCCCGCCGCTCGCCGCCATCACCGGCGTCCCGTAGGGGGCGGCGAAGTCGATCCCGAGGTGCGGCCGGTTGATCTTCAACACCGGATGAAACCGCCGGGTGGTGAAGCCGGAGCTGATATACCGATAGCGGAGGGGCGATTTCAAGAAGGCCTTTTTGAGGGAGCTCCCCTTCTCATCGAAGTAATCCCCCTTCTCCCCCGCCTGCGAAAAATAGTAGGCGCGGTAGGCGTTTCCTTGGTTGACGATTTCGGCGGCGAGCACCCGGCCGGTCCGAACGATCTCCCCCGCCTTTTTGAAGACCTCATAAACGATGTGGAATTCATCCCCTTCTTGAATCTCGGTGCTGAAGTCGACATCCCAGGCGAAGATGTCGGAGAGATCGAGCACCACTTCCGGCGGGACCCCGGCGCGCCGGGCCGAATCAAAAAGGGTGTCGGTGATGACCCCGCGTCGGTTGACGACGTCGCGGTCGAGGGTGATCTTTTCTTCGATCGCATGGAATCCCCCGTCGGCCCGCTCCAGCTTCAACGCCCGAAAGGGATCGATCTGATAGACGAGCATCCCGACGCCGAGCGGCGCCTCTTCCAGGATGACTTGTATCTTCTGGCCCGGAATAATTTTTCTCAGATCATAAAACTTTTTCGCCGCCTGGACGATATGGAGCATCTCGCCGTGAGAAACCCCCAACACCGAGAGGACACCGAAGAGGGAATCGCCCGTTTTGAAGGTGTGCTCCTTGACCATCCGCTTCGGCTCCAGAAAACTCGAGGGCGAAGCCGCCTCGGGGGCGCTCGCCGCCGGCGGTTCCTCGGTGGCGGGGGGAAGGACGGTCGGCTGATTCTCCGGCAGCCAGCGGGCGCCGAAGTAAAGCAACAAGGAAAGCAGGGTTAATCCCAAACCGATTTTCTTCATAAGATGTCGATCTCTCAAATTCTGATCCTATTCTAATTTTGTTTCTAATTTTGAATTCTATTGTAGTACGAAGGGATCTTTCGGAACTGTAGTGTAATTCGCTGTGAGGAATACTACAGTTTAACATAAATGGGGTGGGCACTCCACCTTTTTCCGGAGTTGGTCGGTTGGGCGGGTTCTTGCGTTAGGGAAGCAGGGGCGTCTGTCTGTTGGAGTGGGGTTTCGCTCCACATTTTATTGAATTAGGGTCGTGGGGTTTCGCCCCACCCCCCACCGTGGGGGCCGACTGCCCGGCCCCCTCCGGCCTCCCCGTGCAGCCGGGGGGAGATCCCCCCCGCTCCCCCCTTACGGTCACAACTTGCACCACGCGCGGGAGGGCACCGCGGATGGTGCTTCGACAGGTGACCTGATTCGGTCGATAGAACGTCTGATATAAAACGCAGCAGAGTGGGGGGGCGTAGTGCGCCCTCGACGCGCTGCCGCTTACGACCCTTTTTAATTATTTCAATCGTACTGGAATTAGGTTTATCTCCTCGGTGGCGGGCTGAGTCGGAGCGCAAGGGCCCCACTGGGGGATGGGTGGAGCGAGGACGCAGTGCGCCACCGCTATAATGGATCGTTCCATCTACCTTCTCAGGGCGCATGTCTGAGGCGCAGTCCGCACTGTTCTTGTGCGGTCGCGCCGAGTTCGGCCGTGGGGGGGAGCAGGGAGGGGACTCCCCCCCGGCTGCACGGGGAGGCCGGAGGGGGCCGGGCAGTCGGCCCCCACGGTGGGGGTGGGGTAAAACCCCACGACCTTCAGGCAGTGGGGTTTACGGCAAAGCCGATCTGCTATCCCTCATTGCCCCCGTTGCTGTTTTTTGCCCCTCCCATTATGTTATGATCCTTACGTGAGAGGGGTCCTCATGTTGATTGGCGAGCAACGTCCATTTTCAAAAATATTCCAGGATCATCTCGGCGCGCCGGCCGTCTTCTGTCACGAGGCGTATCTCTCGCTCGGGACCTGCCAGACCGCTCCCGCGCCGGCGGACGCTCCGTCCCTCTTTATCGGCGGACAGGCGGCATCCCTTCACGCGCTTCATTTCTCACGGACCGATTTGGCGGCTATTCCGGTGGAGACGCGGCAGCAGCGGAGCATCGCCCGGGAGTTCGGCATCGAGCCTTTCTCTACCGGCTACGGCATCGAGCAGAGCGGGACCGGCATCGGGATGGGGAATGTGCTTCGGTATGATGCCTATCTTTTCTTCTATGAACGGACGTCGTTGGAGTGGCTCGCCCTCACCGAGCAGGCGACCTCCGACCCCGCCTCCGCCGCCCCCTTCGAATGGGAAAAGCTCACCTGGGCCGACCGGCGTCGCGCCGCCCTTCTGATGCCCTACGGCTATATCCTCGGCACGTTGCAGATCGATGCGGCGCGGGGGCGGCTCTTGTTGACGGACGGATCGCTCCCCTCCCCCTCTTTCACCGTTTTCCGAAGCGGCATCTCTTTTAAGTCGGCCTCCTTCAAGACCCTTCCCAAAATCATTCTCGATCAGATGGGGGCCGCGCCGATGTCCGCCTACGAGCTGAATCGCTTTTCCGAATGGAAAGAGCATACCGAAGCGATCGGCCGTCTGCTGATCTTTTAACGCCCCCTCTCCCCGCCCGATAGAAACGCTTTACGAGATTCTTTTGATGTGTTACTTTAGGCCGGTCATTTCTTAGGATGACTCAGACGATGCCGACGGGAAGAAAAACAAAGGGGCAGGTGGAAGCGGAGATCAGCAACGCGATCATTCAGTTTGAAAAAGATTATATGGGCCGCGGCCCCAAGGAAACGCAGACCTATATTATCGATGACATGATCTTGGTCCGCCTGAAGGGGGTGCTCACCCCCGCCGAGCAGCAGCTGGCAAAGAATCCGGAAGGGACCAATCTGATCAAGCAGGTCCGCTCCAACCTTCTGGAGCAAGGCCGGGGGCTCCTCTCGGAGCTGATTGAAAAAATGACGGAGCTCAAGGTGGTCAGCCTTCATACCGACATCAGCACGAAGAGCGGCGAACGGGTGATTATTTTTTCTCTCTCGGAAAATTTGGAAAGACGATTTGAAGTAGATCCCGGCAGGTAAGGTTGTGCAGAGCAATCGAGGTCGCTCTCGCCAAACAAAGCAATGGGTCGGGGCTATTCCGAAATCTCGCCGCTCAGGATTCTCCAATTATGTAAAAATCAAAACTATACTTTCAAATATTATAAGATCAATCTTCCTTCCTGAAATACACAATTCTGGCATATCTCATAGGGCTTCATATTCAAGCCGTAATCCGTACTCAATGGATTCTTGAATGAGACAATTAGGAGAGCAACAGCCATCGGGGGTCTCGCTTTGATCAGATTGAGAGCCCAGGCTGAAAAGTGGTCTGCAAGTGCGTGACTCCCGGATGTATATCCGAGTGGGTTGTCCGAACTCGCGTCTTTAACCGCTGAACTGCGGCTACTCCCGATAGCGTTTTTATTTCTACCTACTGCCTTTCTGAATGAGCGGGATACCAAAGAAGGGGGCCATAGATCAGAAGCCAGAAGATAAAACCTCCGATCCAAAGCAAGCCTGCCCCCAAATACCCTCCTAAGTTGAAAAGACTGTCCGCCAGAAAGAGATCCGCGACAACCCGCAATATAGCGGCGATTTGGAGAGTAAGAAAGATCCTCCAAACCGCGCTGCCGGCCGCCATACGCCGACCGGAGTGACCAAGCGTGATCCGGGTGGACATTCCCACCACCATGCTGGATAAAAAACCGACGGTCAGCGCATGTAACGGCGCAAAGCCGAGTGTGAACAGATTTTCGTGACTCCAAATAGACATTAAGTTCTGCAGCAGATCCAGCATAATCGCAACGGAGAACCAGGCGAAAGAGAGGTGGAGCATAAAAAGCATCTTTATATTAACGCTTTTCCAAATGCCCCATACTAAAGAAAGAGAAGAGGCGAATATCAGGAGGACCGTATCCGGAATCCAGAAGTACCTTCGCATTCCCACCCCTTCTAACAGACCCCGAAGAAAAATGCCGGCCAGCAGAATCCAGAGAATCGATAAGGGCTGAACAACCCGGTAGTCATTTAAAGCATTATTGGAAAAAAACGGGATCACAAGATGACTGACGGTCACAGTGAGAGGAAGAAGAAAAAACCAGATGCCGATGACCTCAGCGAGATTCAGCCAGATCGGATCATTGATAAAGATCCAGAGAAAAAATGAAACCAGCCCGGCTGCTCCGAAGAGAATAAACAGAACCATCAATCCGAGGTGGATCTTTTCCGAGGAGCGCGCTGGAAGTAAAATCCGGATGAGGGAAGCCGTCCCGATGCCCCACCCCAACAATACCGATAAGACTGCGAATAGAAGAATGGATTTGCTAAAAAGGAGACCTCCGTAGAACAAGACCGTTCCCGCGCCCATTCCAAAAAAGGAGAGAAGATAATGAAGTGCAGGGATTCTTGAAGTATCCAGCCAATTGGGGAAGAAGGTAAAGAGAAATCCAAAGATAAAAAAGGGGACAAATCCATAGATCATTAAATAAGCGTGCGCCCCGACCGGAAGAATCATCCAGGAAGTAGAAGGATGAACACTTGCAAAGCGGCCGGAGAGTTCTACAAGCCACCAAAGCATCGCCGCAATGGCCTGGAGAACTCCTCCCAGGAAAAATAGCCGGTGTGGCGCCGAGGCCAGCGCCTTACATATCTTAGAAAAACGATTCATTGTGGGCCAGCAGGGTTTTATCCCAAGGTTCGTGTTGTTTTTCTACCGGCTCCATAGTAGCATCGGTCACATCCAACAAACAATGCTACTCGGGCGGGTAAGTCGCTTGGTGAAAACAACCTTATCCGATCAATTACACCCAGATAGACAATCTGGAGATCAAATGACAGGACCGCTTTATCAGTTTTTCATCGATGATCACCGGCGGCTGGAAGAACTGCTGAATCAGGCAGTCGCGGCCCCAGGAAGAATTCATCTGTCGGCCTACGACGCGTTTCGTCGAGGGCTCCTCAAACATATCAGCGTGGAAGAGAAAGTGCTCCTTCCGGCAGCACAACTGGCGCGCGATGGGGAGATACTGCCGATGGCCGTCAAACTTCGCCTCGATCATGCCGCCCTCGCCGCATTGTTGGTCCCGCCCCCATCCGAGCCATTCTGGAAGATCATAATCGGATTGAAGAGGCGCCCCAGGGTTTGTATGATCTTTGTGAACAGATGAAGGAGGCCGATGCCCTGATGGCCAAGGTGCGAAGCGCGCCGGATTTGGTGGCTACCCCTTACAACCCTGATCCCAATGTATTGAATCGGGTCCGTTGAATTCTGGAAAAAGCGGGATACAACTTTGATGATTACATTGGAACATGAAAAAAGAGTTTCGATTCGGAAGAGAACAACTCACCGTGGAGAGCATCTCAAAGTGGAGCGGCGCCGAATAAACCGAGGAGGATTCAAATGTAACCTGGCCGGAACACGAACCGACTCGCGATTGGCTTCAATGCATATTATATGATCAAATGGGTTGACCAAAACCGTCAGATTACTCCTTCCTGTACTTGAAGCCTCAAATCTTTCACAAAACAAAACGTTTCGACGGCAAATCGTTTGTAACTGAAACAAAAACTGAAACAAAAAGTTGAAACATGTTAATGAAGGATGTAAATTACAGACCCAGAACCTTTTTTTACGTCGCAGCTAGGAGACGGATCGCCGGGAACGAATGGACATCCTGAGAACCGATATCGAAAGGGCCCTCGATGAGTTCGCCTCTCAAGAGGAGGGGATGCGTTTTCAGGGGCTGGCGGTAGTACTCGGCAAGAAGCGCTGGCCCGAACTCATCGCCCGCCAGCGCAAGAAGGATTTCGGCCTCGATGCCTACGCGCCCTCAAGCCTGACACCCGAGAGGATCGGCAAGGGACTCGCCGCCTCGATCACGCCAACGCTGAAGAAGGTTTCTGCCGACGCGAAGACCGCCAAGGAGAACTTTCCTGACCTAAGGACGCTCCTCTTCGTGACGTCCGCCAAAGTCGGCAACGCCGACCGAAAGCGGTGGGAAGAGGCAATTCAGAAAGACCACGGCCTGGAACTTCACATCATCGAGCGCGAGGAAATCATCACGCTGATGATGATGCAGGAGAACGCCTCGCTCCGTGCCAGATTCCTTCACCTCGATATCAATGCCGAACCGCAGGTCGCAGACCTCATTGAAAAAACAAGGCGTGCGGCCGACGTTGTGGCGCGAACGTGGGCTGGCAAGACAAAAGGGCATCCGCTCATCGAGCTCACAGCGGTGCGGCTTGACTCAGATGGCGCGGAGTCTGCCGACGTGCTGGCGCTTGAGCAGATCGACCAGGCGCTGTCGCAGAGCCGCCGCATCGTTCTCGAAGGGCCCGCCGGCCGCGGAAAAACCACGACGTTGATACAGCTCGCGCAACGCACGCGTCCCGCCGGCACACCGTTCATAGTCGAACTCCCGGCGTGGACGTCATCGCACCGGGGAATTCTTGAATATGTTGCCGGGATGCCTGCGTTCCAGGCCGAAGGTCTCACTGCCATCGACCTCGCGCGCGTGCAGAAGACGGAACCTTTCCTGTTGTTGTTGAACGGCTGGAACGAAATTGCGGAGTCGAATTCCGCACAGGCGAACAATGCACTCCGGGAGCTCGAACGGGATTTTCCGAGCGCGGGCATCATCGTTGCAACCCGCACACACCACTTGACCCCACCGCTGCCCGGTGCATTGCGACTGCGGTTGTTGCGCCTTCGACGCATACAGCGGGCAGCTTACCTGACAGCCCGCCTTGGCGCAAAAGGCACCGAGCTCCGCGCCCGCATCAATGCCGACCCGTCGCTCGACGAGCTGACCCGCACACCGTTCATCCTCTCTGAAGTCGCTTCGTTGTTTGAAGCGGGCGCAGAAATTCCCTCCACGAAAATTGGCGTTCTCGCCCAGGTTCTCCGTCTGCAAGAACAACGAGACGAACACAGAAACGCGTTGCAAGCAGCACCGATCTTCGGCCGGCAGACGAACTACCTGAAGGCCCTCGCAAATGAGATGACCCGCCACGGTTCGGTGGCACTGCCTGAGGTTGATGCCTGTGTTGTCGTTGCTCGCGTTGCACGAGAGCTTGCGGACCTTGGCCAGGTCGAGCCGGTGAGTGCACCGACGGTCCTCACGACGCTCACGGCACACCACGTGCTCGAGCGCGTCGACTACCCACAAACGGCGTTTCAATTCGAGCATCAGCAGCTTCAGGAGTATTACGCTGCGCTCGACGTCCGCGCGCGACTTCTCGACCTACGAGACGATGATCACGACGCGATCGGCCGCTTCATGGCCGACTACCTGAATGATCCGGCATGGGCCGAACCGCTGCGCATGATTGCCGAGACGTTTGCCGAGCAGACCGGCGACAGCGAAACCCAGACGCGAAACACCCGAGCCGGCGGGAAGCTGGTGGAGATGGCGCTCTTCGTCGACCCGGTATTCGCCGGCGAGCTTGCGCAGCTTTGCGGCGCCGCCGTCTGGAATGGAGTTCGCGCGGCCGTCGGCGAGCGTTTGCGCGGCATCTACGCAATCCGCGACGGCAAGTATCAGCAGTATGCCCTCGCCGCCATGCTCGCCACCGGTGCGAACGACTTCAGCGACATCATCCTACCGCTTCTATCGGGACAAGACAACCAAACGCGGCTGCGCACCTACCGGCTCTGGCCCGATATCCAACTCTCGTCGCTTGGATCGAGCTGGCGCGAGCAGGTGCGCGGCTGGAGCGAAGAGGCACGAGCGGATTTCGTGTCCGAACTGCTTCATCATCGTGTCGATGGCGAGATTGCGGCCTTCGCTGAGGAGGACAACAGCGTCGCGGTTAAGAAGGCGGCGGTCTCCGGCCTTATGTGGACTGGGTCTGACGACGCGCTAATCCGCGTCCTCGAGTCAATGGATGCGCAGACATTCGAGGAGGTTGCGCGCAAAAACGCCGACCGCATGCCTGCGGCCCTCATACCCAAGACTATCGCGGCGATGCGAAAATTCATTGAGAGTAGCACCGACCATCCCGCCCGCCTGCGAACTGCGCTCGATCTAATCGCGGTTGGCGAGCCAGGCCTGGATGGCGTCGTCAAGGATGCGCTGGCGGCGCTGCCCGGCGGCGACATGCGCAACCTGGGTTCACACTACATTCAACCGGCGCTCGAGTATTTGCGTAAAACCGATCCGGCCTGGGCGAGCGAGTGGGTGGTAATTCAGATTGCCGAAGGCGTCATCTACGGGTCCGAGAACTGGTTGCCATTCGCGACTGCCATTCCCGACGGCCTTGTCGAAAAATACCTGCAGCGCCTCGAGACCGAAAACTTCAAGAACGCGCGCTTTGAGGGCATGATTGCGGTGATCGCCGCGCGCGCGGACGCAAAGCTCGCAGCGCGCGTGTTTGCGAAGCTGCGCGAGCTGCGGCGCAAGGTAGATGCAGAACCCGGCGAGCAGCACGAATTCGAGTGGCAGGTGATGAAACAGCTGGAGGACCTGTTTCGCCGTCTTCCCGATGACGTCGCCGCGGCCGGCGTCCTCTCATCCGTCACGAGCGGCGACCCCCTCGACATCAAAGTAGCGGCGGACCTTCTCAGCAGGGTCGCCAGGTCGGACGTGGAACCGCTGCGCATTGGCGACGACGACTTGAAGGCACGGCTCCGCGCGTACCTAAAAAGCAGTGTCGATCTCGTGCTCCGCCAAGATGACTTCAACGGCGAGGAGAAAGCCAACTTGGCCTCGTCGATTGCGCAGGTCGGAAAACCCGAAGACATGGCGGACCTGGTGTTGCTCATCCGCGCCGATATCGAGAGGGTCCGCCGCGGCCGGGCCGCGCGCGCGGCCGGCGACCGTGGACCTCTCGGCAATGGCGGCGTCATGAGCTACGCAAGGTGGCACATCGCCTCCATCATGCACCTCGACCCGGCTGGCGCCGAGCAGGTGCTCATTGACCTGCTTCCCGAGCCGGAATACCTCTCGGACGCCGCGGCGGCGATGGCGCGCGACTTCGTGCCGAAGCCGGATCGCTCCTTTGATCGTACGTTCCGCTACAACTTGATGTGGGCCGCGCGAGAAGGTCACGTTCCGCCACCCGCCGACGACCAGCGCCGCACACGATTTGCTGCCGCACTGAATGCCGAAATCAAGCGCCTGCGAGAGCAGAGCCAAGGCAGGAAACCCGCCATCGGCCTGAAAGGGCTCGCAAGTGCGCTTGCCACAATTGACGGCCGCGGTTCCGCGGCAGTAGTGCTCGACGTGATTGCCATGCCCGGCCAATGGGACCAATACTCCTGCCTCGGCGCCGCAGAGGTCTTGTTGATGGCGGGTGTCGTCTTGCCCGCGACCACCGCGTTCGCTCTGGTTGATTCCATCCTCGGGCAGACAGAGAAGTGGATACAGGATTCAGACAAGTACCTTCTGCTCCGGATTCTCGCGCTCTGCCCATTCGTCGATGATCCTGCGGCCGGGATCGCCAGGATTCGGGACGTGCTCGACAAGCGGCGGCTCCGGGGATACGAACTGCGCGAGCTCGTCACCGCTCTCGGCGAGAACCGCTCGGATGCCGCCGTCGATCTTCTGTACGCGCTTGCGTCCGATGCGCCGACGTTCGAGCAATGCGAGGACAATTTCATAAATGCCTTCGCTGCACTCGACACGCAGCGTGCACGCGAACTGCTCCTGGGTTTTGTCGATCCAGACATCCGCGGCATCGCGCTGACGCGCGGTCCCGACCGCGAGGACGTGCTGGTCGCACGGCTCACGGAGCTGGCCCAGCGCAGGCCGGAGGCAGCCGCGCGGCTGCGGGAGTTATGCGAACGCGACTTGCCGGAACTCAATCGGCACGTCCTCTCGAAAGTCATGAACCGGCTCGGAACGCCCGAAGCCCTCGTCGCAAATCTGAACCTGATCAATGACGCCAGGCCCTCGACGGTTCCGCAAGGCATTTGGGACCAACTCAAAAGCACTTTCGTCGAGCGACGACCCGATGGGCAAAGTCCCAACGTCTTCACGGAACACGCGCGCGCGTCAAACGAACTGCGCGTCCGGCTGTTCAGGATGGCGCTTGAGGACCGAAAACGTCGAAGATCTGCCTTCATGCTTCTCGGTCAAATCGAGGAATGGCGTCTGGAGCATGGCAGGCCGACGGGTGAACCACGTCACCCCGATCTCGCATCCGGCCAATCTTGGCCGCCCGAGGAGCCCTTCTTTGTGCCGGAGGGAAGTTCCGTGCCCGACAAGACACAGACATGAGCAACTGCGGTGGGTTGGAGGTGGACAACCGGTGAGCTGCTTCAACGAGGATGCCGCATAACATCCGAATGCACCTGACCGGCTCCAGCGCAGGCGATGGGGGGTGTAATCCTTTCTTTCCCTCAGTAATCATCAGATCTTGGTGTTTTACAGTTCAATGAATTGTAGGTGTAGCCGTGACTTACTTTGGAAGTGACACTATGCTCTCTGTCTTTTTCAAGATTGCCAATACCGATTCCCTGAATCTTCGTCGCTTATATTCAAATACAACGTTGGTCCAACCACCGCTCTCCCAAGATCCACACTAAAGAAAATATCACTATTTTCATCCCAACTTGGCGATTCTAAACCCCTCCCCTTTTAATTTCCCTTGACTTGGAGCACCAACCTGGTTTTTAATTTTCCTACGCGGGAGATAACCTGAAGGATTCTGAACCCAGAATCGGTCAGGCTATAAGCCGACTCAATGTTCTCACTGGGTCGGCTTTTTTATTTTATCCAAACGCCGCACTTGAACAGCGGCGCCCCGTTCGATTAAAATTTCAGAAGTTTCAGTTCCATCGCCGACCTGTTACAGACTCACTCTGGAGGAAGATGACGGTCGCTTACTACCCATTGCTGATCCTGCTGGCGCCGCTCGCGGCGGCCGGAGTCAACGGCCTGCTGGAAGGGGCCCTCGGACGGAAGGCCTATCGGATCAGTGCCGCGGCGCAGGCCGTGGCGCTCGCGGTCTCTCTTTGGACGCTCAAGCAAGTCGCCGGGAACGGTCCGATCGACGTCCCGATCTTCTCCTCCGCCTGGGGCGGCGCGCTGCAGTTCGGCCTCTACATCGACCGCCTCGCCGCCGTCATGCTGACGCTCGTCAGCGCCATCGGCTTTCTCATCTCCCTCTTCTCCGTCTCCTACATGCAACAGGAGCGGGGGCGGACCCGGTTCCACACGCTGTTGGCCCTGCTGATCTTCATCCTCCTTTCCATGGTCGCCAGCAAAAACCTCATGATGCTCTTTATCTTCTGGCAGCTGATCAGCTGGATGCTCTACCTCCTCTCGCACCACTATAGCCACCCCCAGACGCTCCAGGGGGCGACGAAGACCTACACCACCCTCCGGATCGGCGATGTCGCCTTCTTGGCCGGGGTCGTCCTCGCCTACCGCGTTTACGGCACGCTCGACTTTCCGCAGCTCTTTATCAATGCCGCCGCCCAGACGCCGGAGCGCTTTTCGCTCTGGCCCGGGTGGTCGATCGGCGCGCCGACCTTGATTACCCTGCTGATCTTCGTCGGCGCGATGAGCAAGTCGGTCCAGTTTCCGATGCACATCTGGCTGCCGGGAAACCTCTATGCCCCGACCCCGGTGACCGCCCTGCTCCATGCCGGGATCATCAATGCCGGCGGCTTTCTTTTGAACCGGCTCGCCCCGCTCTACGGCCAGAGCCCCGCCACCCTCCATTTCGCCTTGGCGATCGGGCTCCTCACCACCCTGCTCGGGGCGACGATGATGCTGACGCAGAACGACATCAAAAAAACACTGGCCCACTCCACCATCGGGCAGATGGGCTACATGATCATGGAGTGCGGGCTCGGCGGCTTCGCGCTGGCGATCTTCCACCTGATCGCGCACGGCCTCTTCAAGGCGACCGTCTTCTTGGACAGCGGCCATGTCATCCATGCCGCCCGGCAAGAGCCGAGACATCCACCCCATGACCACCCGGAGGAAGTGACCGAACCGGAAGAGGAGTTCTCCGGGCTGACCTGGGGGGCGGGCTTTCTGATTACGCTGCTCTTCCCGTTGATCATCTTACTCGCGGCGCATGGGGCGCTCAGAATCCCGCTGATCGATTCACAGGGGGCGGTGATCTTTCTCTTCTTCAGCTGGGTCACCTCGTCCCAGGCGATCCTCACCCTCTACCGGTTGCGGGCGGTCTCCTCGTGGAAGGTGGCGTCGATCATGCTCTTCACCCTGTTGTTGGTCGTGGTGACCTACCTCTTCGCGGCGGAGCGGTTCACCGACTTTCTTTATCCCGCCCCGGGCGAAGCGCTCGCCTACTTTCAGGCGGCCCACCTGCCGGCGTGGCTCTTCGACACCCTGGTGGTGGCGATCGCGCTCGGGATCATCTCCGGCTGGAGTGTGATCTACGCGAGGAGCCACGGCCGAACGATCCCGGTGCCGAAAGCAGCCAAGGCGCTTCAGGTCCGTCTCTACATCCTTTTCATGAACCGGCTTTATCTCGAGGCGCTCTATGCCCGACTCGGACGCGGACTGACCAATCGGGTGCGCCGGATCGATCAAAGCCCGCTCCGATGGATCTGGGCCGGAGTCGCGCTGGTGGTGGCGTTGGTCCGGCTCTTCCCGGCCGCCGATCGCGCTGGTGAGCTCTCCTTCACAAGCATCGTCCTCTTTTCGATGGCCGCCCTCCTCCTGCCGCTCTTTCCGCTGCAATGGCTTTATGTGACGGCGCTGACCCGGCTGACCGGCGTCTTCCCGGCGCTCCTCGCCGTCTTGATGCCGATAGCCGGATTCTATGCAATCCAGGGGCTTCTTTCGGGGATGTCGCCGGAGCTGCTCGGCGCCGTCCGCGCGCTCGCCCTGTTCGGCGCCGTCTATGGAACGATCAAGGCGCTGGCGCAATTTAGGGTCGAGCGGCTGATCGCCTACGCCGGCGTCGCCTTCGCGTCAATTCTCTGGTGGTATCTCGCCGGCGCGGCGGCCGACACGCCGCAGGCGGCGGTCTATGTCAGCGCCCTCTCGCTCATCACCGGCGGGCTTTTCCTCGCCTGGCGGGTCGTCCAGCTCCGTTACGGAAATCTCGATCTGAACCGGATCGGCGGGCTGGCGCGGCCGATGCCCCGCTTCGCCCTCTTACTCTCGCTCCTGGTGACCGCCGCGATGGGCCTTCCCCCCTTCGGACTTTTTTCAGGGTTGATCGAGCTGCTGTTCAACCGGTCGGTCCCGATGTCGTGGGACCTCGCCGTGATCCTGCTAACTTGGCTGGCGGCCTCGTGGTTCTTCCTCAACCTGATGCAGCGCCTCCTCTTCGGACCGCACCGCCCGGGAATCCCCTACACCGATCTCTCCCGCGCCGAGACCGCCTCGCTGGCGACCGCCCTGCTGCTTCTCCTAATCCTCGGCCTCGCCCCGTATGGCTTCTTTGAAACAACCCGGCCGGCGGAGACGCTACCCCCGCCACCCGCTACCGAGATCAACGCGGCCATAAACCTGGATCGCACGACGACAATCTCCCTCGACAATCCAACGAGCACCGCGAGCGCCGAGGGGGAGGCACTCTCTGCAGAGCAGGGACGCGAGCAATCGGCTTTGCCGGTGCAAGCGCGGGGCGTGGGGGCATCGGAGGATTCACCGAAGGCGAACCGCACGGGCCTCCACATTGAATCGTCGCCGACGCAAACCCCTATGAATAGAGCCCAGCGAGCAACCGCGAGCGTTGAAGGGGAGGCTCATCCGATCTTATCGGATGAGGGGGCGACGCGAGCCCCCTATAAATAAGACAAAATTAAAAACGAGATAAACAAACCTAGATAATCAAAACAGGCTTATGGAAAAAATAAAAGAGACACCTTACAGCGATACCGACCGGATGCGCCTCCGCGGGCTGATTCGGCTCTCCAGCGAGGTCATCGCGCATTATTGGCCGATGCGGAACTTTGTCCATCACAATCCGCTCCACGGCCTGGAGCATCTCCCCTTTGAAGAGGCGGTCGAACTCGGCAATCAGTTCCTCGGTGGGAAAGGATATCTTGCCGCCGAGCGCTATCGGGAATATCTCCGCGCCGGCCGGATTCTTCCGCAACAGATCGACGCCGCCTTGAAACCGTCGACCCGCGACCAACAGGTGGCGGTCGGGCAATATCATCTTAGCCATGCGCAGGTGCTGCGCGCCTGTTTGGTCGATGGAATCGGCGGGGCCGCCATTCCGGAGGAAGAGACCCTCCATTTGATGATCGACCGCTCCTCGGACCGATCTTTCATCGATGCGCTGGCCGGCCGTCTGAGCGCCGTGCTGAAGCCGCCATCGCTTCTCGAAGCGATGCGGGCTGAGGCCGAGGCCGACCGGGCGGCGTTGGTGCTGCGGGTGACCCCGTCGACCTGGTGCGACCGTGTTTTGGGCGGCGGGATTACGGAGCAGATCAACGGAGAGATCGTCAAATGGTGCGGCGCCTTTTTGGATGAAGGCCAGGCCGCCTGGCCGATGCCGGGCCGGGAGAAGGGATTCTATCTTGCCTGGAAAACGCTCGCCGCGATGGAATGGTCCCCCTGCGAAATTCCGGACGCCCGCCGGAAGATCGCCGCTCTCCCGGAGGAGCCGGAAGATGCGTTGCTCGAGAGCTTGACCGCCCTCGGCATCCCGTCGGAGAGTTGGCAGGAGTACCTCACGCTGCACCTGGCGGCGCTGCCGGGTTGGACCGGGTTCATCAAATGGCGCGCCGATCAGGCCGATTATGAATGGCAGCAGGCTTATCCGGCCGACCTGACGCAATACCTCGCCGTCCGCCTCTGGTATGTCCGGGAACTGGTTGAGATACAGTGCCGGGAGGAATTGGGAATCGCCGGGACGGTCGACGCCCTCTCGGCCTACCTGCAACGCCGGCCGGGGGCCTATTTTCTCCGGCGGGCGCGGGTCGCCGGCCGTCTGCCGGCCGACTATACCGAGAAGGTCGATCGGCTGCGCGCGGCCGGCGGCGCCCCGGAGATGCAAGAAGATCAGTGGGAGCGCCTCGCCGAAGCGTATGCCGCGGAATACGGCGCCGGCCATGACCTCGCGGTCCGGCGCGCGGCCGCCTTGCGCCTGCGAACCCTCACGAACGCCCTCGCGATTGATCCGGCCTCCCTCCTGGAAACGCCGCCGGAGGCCCTAAAGACGCTGCTCGATTGGATTGACGCCTTCCCCGAATCGGAACAGGGACCGGTCTGGTTAAAAGCGCTCGAAGCCGGCTACCAAGATCAGCTCTTGAACAAGCTGATGGCGTCGGAAATCTTAAGCCCGCGAGCGAACGCGAGCGCCGAGGGGGAGGCGCATGCGGCTTCGTCGGTCAGCGAGGATCGGGCTCTGCCCGTCGGAGCGCGGGGTGTGGGGGCATCGGAGGATTCGCCAAAAGCGAACCGCGCGGGCCACCCCATTGAATCGCCGGCGACGCAAGCCCCTTTGATGATCCGCCCCCAGGCCCAAGCGGTCTTTTGTATCGATGTCCGCTCTGAGCCGTTCCGGCGGCAGTTGGAAGGGGTCGGCGATTATGAGACGTTCGGCTTTGCCGGGTTCTTCACCGTCTTCATCCGCTACCAAGGGCTTGGAAGCCATCATGAGACCGATCAGTTCCCGGTGATCATGAAGGCGAAAAATCTGGTCCGGGAGCTCCACCGGCCTTATCAGGGGCGGCGCCTCTCCCGTTATCTCTCGGGGAACCATCTCCTCCATACAGCGCATCAGCTCTTGGTCGATCTGAAGGAAAATGTGGTCACCCCGTATGTCGTGGTCGAATCGGTCGGCTGGTTTTATGCGTTGCCGCTCATCGGGAAGACCGTCTTTACCGCCTGGTATCGGAACCTGACCGAACGCCTTCGGCATGCCCTCGCCCCCGCCATCGCGACCTCTCTGACGATCGACAAGCTGACCCGGAAGGAGGTCGAGGAGATGATCGCCGCCGAACAGCGCGGCATTATCCGCCGGGCGCTGCAGCAGGAGTTCGGTGAGCGCGATCTAAACCTTTCCCTCGAGCGGCTCGAGGCGTTGCGCCGCCGGGCCCTGGATGAAACCGATCCAATGCCGCCGACGGCAGCCCCCCCCCGTCGCTATGCCCTCTCGGCTGAAGAGGAGAACGCCTTCATCGAAACGCTCCGCACCCGCTACCAGATCAACCGGCGCGGGCTTTTCGCGCGGATGGAGCGGATTACCCGGACCGGCTTCACCCTTCAAGAGCAGCTCTTCACCGTGGAGACGGCGTTGCGATTGATGGGGCTGACCGAAACTTCGCCCGGCTGGTCCTCCTCTGCGGTCATGGGAGCGCGTCGGAGAACAATCCGTTCGAGGCGGCGCTCGACTGCGGCGCCTGCGGCGGCAACTCGGGAAAACCGAACGCGCGGGTCTTCGCGGCGATGGCGAATCGGCCGCTCGTCCGGGAGGGGCTCGCCAAAAACGGGATTGTGATTCCGGCCGATACCTATTTCATCGCCGGAGAGCACAACACCACCACCGACGAGATCGAGCTCGTCGATCTGGAGGACCTGCCTCAGACCCACCGAATGGATCTCCATCGGCTGATGGATGATCTGGAGGAGGCCGGCCTCCGAAACAGCCGGGAGCGCTGCGCCCGCTTCCCGGAGATCGAATCGCTCTTGCCGCGGGCGCAATCGGCCCGGGAGGTCCATCGCCGCAGCGGCGACTGGAGCCAGGTCCGGCCGGAGTGGGGATTGTCGGGTAACGCGGCGTTTATTATTGGCCGACGCGAGCTGACCCGAAAGATTGATTTAGAGGGGCGGGTTTTTCTCCAGTCCTACGATCCCCGCGAAGATCCCAGCGGCCGGCTGCTGGAGATTCTGATGACCGGCCCGCTGGTGGTCGGCCAATGGATCAACATGGAGCACTATTTCTCGACGGTCGATAACGAGATCTACGGCAGCGGAAGCAAGATCTATCATAACGTCGTCGGCCGGCTCGGCGTCATGTCGGGACCCCAGAGCGATCTGCGGGTCGGGCTTGCCGCGCAGACGGTATTAAAGGGGGAGCAGCCGTATCATGAGCCGATCCGGATGCTGAGTCTGATCGAAGGCTCACGGGAGCAGATCGGCCAGATCATCCGTCGCCATAAGATTCTCCAGCATTATTTCGACAATGAATGGGTCCGTCTGATCGCCCTCGACCCGGAGGAGAAGCGCTTCTACCTTTATCTTCCGAAGCGGGGGTGGGTCCCCGTTCTGGGGGAGAAGACCGACCTGAATCCGATCAACGTATCGGTGGCCTCTTAACGCTTTAAGCCTTTAAGCAAGGAGCAGTGCAATGAACAGCCTTACCCTTCATCCGATGAAAGAAATCCGAATTGTGATCCAGGGCGAACATGTGAAGTTTGTGACCGATCTTCTCGACAGCGTGAAGGCGACCGGCTACACGATCATCCACAACATTTCAGGAAAAGGAAATCACGGCTTCCACACCGCCCATCCGATGTTTAATGAGATGGACAGCCTGGTGATGTTGATGACGGTGGTTCCGCCGGAGAAGGTTAAGCCGGTCTTGGCCGGCTTAAAACCGCTCTTCGATCGATATACCGGGGTGATGTTTGTCTCGGATGTGTCGGTGAGCCGCGTGGAGCACTTTTCCTCCCCTTCCGGCGATCGCTGACGGGATTTCGCGGATCGGCCCATCGCCGTAACGACTGAAAGACACGCCTGGATTCGGGGCATGTGCCCCGAATCCTCGACGCTTAGAGCTGGGCTTCAGAGATTTTTGTTCTACGGCGTATCGGCAATATGAAAGGTGCGGACTTTATTCGGCCCGCCATAAACCATGAAGACCTTCTTGCTCATCCGGATATGATAATTGGCCCACGCATTCGGTTCCCCATTATAATAGGCTTCCGGATCAGTGCCGCTCGCATTGAGATAATCGGGCTCGTACAGGCCGGCATCGAGCACCTCCGCCACCAGACACTCGGTGGTAAATCCCTGGCCCTTTAGAGAAACATTAACCAAAAGTTTAAGTATATCTTCGCTGTTCGTTAAGACCAATGGCTCCATTCAGCTGACCTTTCCTCCTCGTTTACTCCGCACGGCTTCCCGTTTCGATTTCGCCGGCTCCTTTTTCACTGCTTTCACTGCGCGTTTGCTCACCAGTGCCTTTAAGCCCTTTACTTCATCCGAAGTCAGCCGCCGGTGTTCTCCCGACGCCAGATCTCCCAACTCCAAAAAGGCATAACCAACCCGCTTCAACTTCAAGACATCGTGGCCGAGCTTTTCGATCATCATCCGGATCTGCCGCCGCTTCCCCTCGTGGAGGACGATCTCGACCCAATCGTGCTCGGAAGTCTTTCGAAGGGGCCGAATGCGAGCGGGCGCACTCCTCCCTCCCGGCAAGGGGATTCCCCCCAGCGCGATCTTTTTTATCTTCTCTTCTGCAAGATGCCCCTCGACCTTGACCCAATAGGTCTTATTGATTCCGCTCCGCGGGTGCATCAGCGCCTCGGCAAAATCGCCATCGTTCGTAAGGAGCAGGAGCCCTTCGGAATCATAATCGAGTCGGCCCACCGGATAAACCCGTTCTTTTATTTTCGGGATCAAATCCATCACCGTCGGCCGACCTTGGGGGTCTCGAACCGAGGTAATATACCCTTTTGGTTTATTCAAAAGCAAATAGATTTTATGCGTTTCCGGCTGGATCCGCTTTCCGTCGACCCGGATAAAATCTTTGGAAGGGTCGACCTTGGTCCCCAACTGCGTAATGACGGAGCCGTTCACCTGAACCCGTCCTTCTAATATCAACTGTTCGGCATGCCGCCGCGACGCGACCCCCGCCTTGGCAATGACCTTCTGCAACCGCTCCGATTCCAACCGTTCCGTCATAACCTCCCCCGTATCACATCCCCGATTGAAGAACAATGAACCGTTCTACCAGCCTTCCTCCCGCAGGGTCAAGGGTTATTTCACCATCCAATCGGATCCTCCGCTGTATGAGCCGATCCGGCTCTCTTATTTTATTCTCCTACTCTAGAGATCTTCAACCAAGAACTCAGGTATTCCAATTTTTCTAATAACCGAATTTAAACTCGTTTCAAAAACGACTCTTCCTACTAAGATCAGTTTTACACAGTTTTCAACAGGGTGTGTATTCACGATCTTTGCAGCCTCGCTAAGCCCCTAACTCAGCCTAACTAGCTATTGTCGGACTAACTATGTATACTAGTACTACCTACTATAATAAAAAGGCGGAATTCCGCAGGAATAATGGTTCCTCTATCAGCAGTATATACAAATAAGACTAGGAATAGATTAGATCAGAGTCATGGCGGGAGTAAATAGCATGCTAAAATTGAAGATAGGTAAACTCGGGAGAAGGATAGTGGCGCGGTTACCCACTATTTCGATTCAGATTTATTTCCGATATAAAGATATAAAAGTGAAGGGCTTCACTAAACATTTCAGATTGAGGATTAAAGGGGTATGGGTTTAAACGATGATTAGAAGTTAAAGATAATAATTATGTTTTTAATAACCGAAATAGACTTTGGGTGGAGAACTTATTTTTTGTCGAGGATTTTAGTATCGTTGATTTTCCAGATGCTCCCCTCTTTAACCAATCCCCAACTGACCTTGCTCGTCGCCGTCTGAACTTTCTTCCCCTTCTTGGCCTTCAGCTCGGTCGACTGGTTCATCGTCAGAGCGGCCTGATTTCCCCGGATCTGAATATCGGTGATATCAAACTGAACGGAGAGGGTTTCGTATTGGTCAAAAAAGGTTTGAACCTCTTTTTCATCTTTCTGCGAGAATTTCATCCAATCCTTTAAGTATAAATTAAGGTCCTTGTTCTCAAAAGCAATCTCCTGCCGCTTGATCACCTCCCGGATCAGCTCTTCATCGGAAGGCG
Source organism: Candidatus Manganitrophaceae bacterium (assembly GCA_016200325.1). NCBI lineage: Bacteria > Pseudomonadati > Nitrospirota > Nitrospiria > Candidatus Troglogloeales > Candidatus Manganitrophaceae > Candidatus Manganitrophaceae bacterium. Next base: position 50,938 of record JACQEZ010000003.1, on the reverse strand, counting down.
CAGGCGGTCTCGCCGCGGAGGAGACGGCGGGATGAAGCGCCGCTTCCTTGATCGGCTCTTGCTTCACACTCGGCGCGGCCGCCTCTTTGGTCACACTCTCCTGAAGGGGGGGAAGCTCTTTTTTCCTCTCCGAGATCGGAGGGGTCGGAGAGGAAAGAGCAGGTTTCTCGTCCGGAACCGGGGTCGCCGCTTCATTGAAATTTAAATTGGAATTTAAAGAAGAAGCCGTTTTAGACTTCGGGGCCGGCACTTTTTGGATTCTGGCCGGCTGAATCGGTTTTTCCTCGGTTCGCTGGGCGGCCGTCGAGGCGATGGGCTCCGAGGCGGTCGATGGCGAAGCGGGCGGCTCCTTCGACGCTACCGATTCTACTTCTTTAAAACCGGTTTCGCGTTTATCGGTTAACGGAGTGGAAAGCGGCGAAGGGGCCGCTTGACCTGCCGCAGGAAGGGGGGCTCTCGCAACCACCACCTCCGGCTCCTCCCCTTTTTTCAACAATACGACCGTCCCGACACCGACCAGCCCCAGCGCGCCGACCACCAAAAAGAGGGTGATCGCGCCCGTTCCCATCCTTCGTTTCGGAGCCTCGAATTTGGGGTCGAAGGGCGCAGGGCTCTTTAATAAAGGAGACGGGGTTCCCCCCGCAACCGCCTGAACCGGGGTCGGCTCCGATGTGGCGAGCGCCGCTCTTTTCATCCGGCTTTGATCTTGATTGATCTCTTCGGCAAAAAGCGGGCGAAGCAGCTGCGCCAGCTCCGTCTGGATTTCGCTGAGTGGCTTAGAGAGACACCGCTCCAGCTCATTCTGCATCGCGCCTGCGGAAGGATACCGTTGGTCGACCTCTTTGGCCAACGCTTTGGCGAGAGCGGCTTCAACCTGTTCCGTGACGTTGGAATTAACGAGCCGGGGCGAGTCAAACTTTGCTTCCCGGACCCGCTCCAGGGTATTGATCTCGCTGTCCCCTTTAAAAAGCCGCCTCCCCGTCAGCGATTCATGAAGGACGATGCCGAGCGAGAAGAGGTCGGAGCGATGATCGATCGGCTTCCCCCAGGCCTGCTCCGGCGACATATAGGCGAGCTTTCCTTTGAGGATCCCGGTCCGGGTTTCGTTTTCTTGGAGGGCCGCCTTGGCGATTCCGAAATCGACCAGTTTCACATCGCCCTCATAGGAGATCAATATATTTTGGGGACTGATGTCGCGATGGACGAGATTCAGGTCGTTTCCGTGAAGGTCTTTCTTTTTATGGGCATGTTCGAGGCCGCTGCAAACCCGGCTGATGACGAACAGGATCTGGTCGATCGAAAGGGGCCGGTTGACCTTCTGGCTCCGCTCCAGGATCGTCCGAAGATCCCTCCCCATGATGTATTCCATTCCGATGTAGTACGACGCTTCAATCTCGCCGAAATCATAGATCTGGACGATATTCGGATGCGCCAGCTGGGCGGCGACCTTCGCCTCGTTGATGAACATCGAGACGAACTCGGCGTTTTCGGTGAACTGGGGGAGAATCCGCTTGATCGCCAAGAGACGCTCAAATCCTTTGAGGCCGATCTGCTTGGCGAGGTAGACCTCGGCCATGCCGCCTTTGGCGATCTTGTCGATCAGTAAATATTTTCCGTATGGAGCAGGAAGACTCATTGCCTTCTCCCTCAAGAGCCGAATTGGAATGACGCCATGGAATTTAGAAAATAGTGAGGATGAAAAACAGTCTATGAAAGTAAATCTCAAGGTGGGATATTTGTCAAGGAATCCGAGTCGACCGGCCTGATCAAAGAGGAGATTTTGTAAAAATTTGCCGTGATGAGACGTCGGCGCGAGACGGGCCGACCGTCTAATGGACGCAAGCCGATCGGGTCAGGGATACGCTGGAAGGTCGCACGCTTCCTCTTCCGGGAATTCATCCTTGTCCAAGATCATCTGGACAAGCGCCGGCAGGACGGCGGGATCGGGCGCGATGAGGTCGGGGCGCTCGCCCGGCTCGCTGACATATCCCCATGCACACCAGATGGTCTTCGCTCCGAAAGCGCGGCCCATCTGAATGTCGCCCGCGGTATCTCCGATCATCACGGCACAGCCTTTCTCCGGATCAAATCCGCATCGCCAGGCGGCTTCCTCCAAAAGCAACGGGTCGGGCTTGGTTGCGGCACAGGTATCCCCGCCGATAATGTCGGCAAAAAACTGATCGATCCGGAGGACCTCGAGCAGACGACGCGAGATCCGCTCCGGCTTATTCGTCACCACGATGAGCGGCGCCAACTTCGCCAGCTTCGGAAGGACTTCCGCAATGCCAGAATAAAGCTGCGTCTCACGGGTGACATTTTCCAGGTAGTCGGCCTCATACCGACGACGGACCTCCTCGAACCGCGCCGCATCGGCCTGAAGGTAGTCGTCGAAGCAGGCGCGATAGAGCGGCTCCATCCCCTTGTTGATCCAAGGAAGGATCTCCTTATCGGTCCGGTGAGGCAGCTGCAGCGCTTCGCGGACGCGACGCACCGCCGAGATCATGTCGCGCCGGCTGTCTTCGAGCGTTCCATCGAGATCGAGGCAGACCATTCGGTTCATCCCGCGGCTCATTTCGCTCCGGATCCCTTGCGCGTCAGCTGCTCCACGCTGCCGCGGGCATCGCCATGCTCCGTCACCTTCCGCTCCCCGCTCAAGGAACCTTTATAAGCGGAGAAAGGGCGCCCATTGTGGCTGATCACTTCGTGCGCAAGCCCGCCCGGAATTAAAAGGATGTCTCCCGCTTCAATCGTGACCGGAAGGTCGTCGAAGTGGAACGTCATCACCCCGGAGACGGCGCCCCGAATCTCCGGCTCGTCGTGCGCATGACGGCTTCGCTCGAACCAGGGGGTCACGGTCTGGAGATCATAGACTTGATACCCAAACCGCTTCATCTCCTCGGCCACCGATTCCGCCGTCGGCTCTTCCTTCCGCCCCCACTTGATCACTCCCACCCCATTGGGAAAGGTTGCGACCTTCGCCTCTCGTGACATCTGCTCGCCCTCCTTATCGATTTCTGAATCGATTCATTCGGCCCAAAATAACGTTCTTTTATCGAAGAGTCAAGCAGGCATTCCCCGCATCGAGACAACCGGCGATTTCAAATCGTGAGAAACAGTATAAACAAAAGTCTCAAGCTTTTGGGTCCGCGCCTGGACGTCCCGCTCCAAATTCCGATTCGCGGCCAAGCGCTGATGATTTAGACGAACGAGTTGCCGATTGAGATTGACAACGATCGTTGCGATCCCTCCCAAAAGGAGGACGGTCTCGGCTATCCGAGCGGATGATCCGCCTTCTCTCTTTAGAAGGATTGTTTTCCATCTCCTCCTTCCCTTACGATGGGTAACTAAATGCACCTCACCTCTTTAAAAGGAGCGGCGATGAAAGCAACGGAGCTTTTAAAAGCGGATCATCGGAATGTGTTCGATCTGATGAATCAGCTCAGGGCGGCCGGCAAGCGGGACGCACTTCTCCTTCAGCGGATTTATGACAGCCTTAAAGTCCACACGCAGTGCGAAGAAGAGATCTTCTATCCCGCGATGCAGCCGATGAACCCCGACGAGATTCAGAGAGCGAGGACAGCGCACAATGAGATCGACGATCTTCTCGAGGAGTTGATGGCAATCCGGATTCAGAAAGGGATGGTTGTTTTTTTTGAAGTGTTGAATAACCTTGAGCAGAAGTTACGTCAGCACGTCGAAGAAGAGGAGGGGAAAATTTTTCCGGAGGCGGAGGAGCGGCTGAAGGGAAACCTTGAAGAGATGGGAAACCGGATTGAAGAGTACAAAATCGATCTGCGAACGACGAACTACGGCATGGCCGCCTAATCGCTTGAGGCAAGGGATCGAACCGCAGCGGGGACGATCTCCTCTCCCGACTAGGCGACGCCGTATTTTTTGAACCACGCCAACATCCGCTTCCAGCCGTCCTGGGCGGCCTCTTTACGATAGCTCGGACGGTAGTCGGCATTGAAGCCGTGCGGCGCGTCAGGATAGACGACGATCTCGGAAGGGCTGTTGGCTGTTTTGAGCGCCTGGCGCATCCGTTCGATCATTTCCATCGGGATGCCTGCATCGGCGCCGCCGTAGAGTCCGAGCACCGGCGCTTTGAGCTTCGTCGCGACGTCGATCGGATGCGCCGGCTGCAGCGCGCTTTTCTCCCCCGCCAAGCGTCCATACCAGGCGACGCCGGCTTTCAGCCGCGGGCTGTGCGCCGCATAGAGCCAGACGACCCGGCCTCCCCAACAAAAACCGGTGATCCCCAACCGTTTGAGATCTCCCCTCCCCGATTTTCCGGCCCAATCGGCCGCCGCATCGAGATCGGACAAGACCTGCATATCGGGAACTTTGGAGACCACCCTGCTGAAGATTTCTTGGGCGTCGGGCATCTTGGAGACATCCCCTTGCCGGGCATAGAGCTCGGGGGCGACGGCGAAATATCCCTCCTTCGCCAGACGGCGGCAGAGGTCTCTGATATGTTCATGAACCCCGAAAATCTCCTGGACGACGAGGACCACCGGAAAGGGGCCTCCCTTCTCCGGCATCGCCCGGTAGCCCGGCATCTCGCCGTCGGCCACCGCAATCTTCACCTCGCCGGCGGTCAGACCGCCCGTATCGGTCGTCAAGACTTCGCCGAAGACCGGCCGCACCGCCAGGGCAAAACCGGCGGCGAGCGCCGTGACGACAAACTCCCGGCGGGTCCATCGGCTTTTCGATGAAAGATCGCTGACCGCTTCGTCCCCCTTCCGCTCTCTGATGTCCATTCTCACCCCCGTCTCAAACAATGAAATCAGTCTACCTTGTCCGATTCAAAACTTGCAACCCTCTCTTTCGATCTTGCGTGGAGCGGTCTGGTTGACACCCTACGCTTGGGCCTGTATATTCGCTCGATGGACAAATTGAGAAAAGAAATATTCATCGGCTCGGTATTCTTTTTACTCTCACTGGTTCTTCTCAGCTGCGGCGGCGGGGGCGGCGGATCGACCGGATCCGGCGGGGTGGAGATCCAACAGCTGAAGGCGGAACCCTCCGTGGTCCGGCCGGGGGAGAGCGCCGCCTTAACCGTCGCGGCCACCGGAGGGGAGTTGACCTTCGCTTGGCAGGCCGACGCCGGCGCCTTGAGCGCCGCCGATAGCAACCCGATCACCTGGACCGCCCCGTCCACCGTCGGAAATGTTCTGATCCACGTGGCGGTCACCAACAAAGACGGCGCCAGGGCGACCGGCGTCGCGAGCGTTCTGGTCACGGTCAGCCCCACCGGCCCGGTCATCACCAGCGTCAATCCCGCCGAAGCAAAGACCGGAAGTGAAATTCATATTAACGGTGCGGGATTCGGGAGCGGTCCGGGGGGAAGCTTGTCGATCGGCGGGGCGACGGCGAGCAACATCGTGAGTTGGAGCGACACCGAGATCCGGGCGTTGGTCCCGGAGGGAGCGTCGACCGGGGCGGTTCAGGTCGTGATCGGCGGGGTGGAGAGCAGCCCCGGCGCGTTGGTTCTCTTGTGGACGAAGGAAAACCCGGAAAACGTCCCCCTCGCCACCGCTGCCAACGACCAGCTTTATCCTCAGATGGTCTCTGACGGATCGGCCGGCGCGATGATCGCCTGGGCCGATTTTCGCAACGGGGCGACCGCCGACATTTATGCACAACGGGTGGATGGCAGCGGCGCGCCCCAGTGGGCCGCCGACGGAATTCCAATTTCGACCGCCCCGAACAACCAATCTTTCCCCCAGCTCGTTTCGGACGGATCGGGGGGCGCAATCCTGGTCTGGGAGGACAATCGGAGCGGCAACTATAACATCTATGCGCAACGGATCAACCGGGACGGCGCCATACAATGGACGGCCAACGGGATCCCCATCTCCAGCGCGGCGAACGCCCAACAATCTCCCCAGCTGATCCCGGACGGCGCCGGCGGGGCGATCATCGTCTGGTTGGATTTCCGGAACGGGGCGACCTCCGACCTTTATGCGCAGCGGGTGAACGCGGCCGGCGTCGTGCAATGGGCGGCCGATGGGATTCCGGTCTCCACCGCGGCGAATGCACAACAGTTCCATCAGCTGATCGCCGACGGCGCCGGGGGGGCGATCGTCGTCTGGCAAGACCACCGGAGCGTCACCAATGCAGATGTCTATGCACAGCGAATCAACGGCGACGGCGCAGCCCAGTGGACCGCCGATGGCCTTCCGATCTCCGTCGCAGCGAATCATCAACAAAACCCTCGATTGGTCTCGGACGGCGCCGGGGGAGCGCTGATCGTCTGGCAGGACGGCCGGAGCGGAACCGACAAAATCTACGCACAGCGGGTCAATCCGGCCGGCGCCGTTCAATGGAGCGCCGACGGCATTCCGGTCTCCACCACGGCCCATGCACAGTCGGCCCCTCAAGTCGTTTCAGACGGCGCCGGCGGCGCCCTGATCACCTGGCAAGATGGAACCGATATCAACGCACAGCGGGTGAGCGGCGCCGGGGCGGCGCAGTGGGCTCCCGGCGGAGTCGTCCTCTCCGCCGCGGCCGATGCTCAATCGTTCCCGCGGATCGCCTCCGACGGCACCGGCGGCGCCATCGTCACCTGGAGCGACCGCCGGAGCGGCACCCACTATGATCTTTATATCCAACGGATCAACAGCGGCGGGACGGTCCAATGGACGGCCGACGGGGTCGCCCTCTCGACGGCGGCCAACGATCAATCTTCCGGCGCCGCCACCGCTCCGGCGCAGATCATTCCGGATGGATCGGGCGGCGCAATCGTCGCCTGGCAAGACAACCGGAACGGAACGTGGGACATCTACGCCCAAGGGATCAGCACGAGCGGGCGAGAATAATCCTCCCCGGTCAGGCGGGGTGCCGCTTGTGGATGGTGATCTGGTTCTGGTCGGGGTCTTCGATCACCGACATCCGGCAGACCGGCGTCTCGTAATTCTCTAAAATCAATTTGACCGAATTCCGCTTCAATCGCTGCATGAACCCTTCCAAATCGGCCACCTCGAATCCGACGACCGCCCCTTTCGCTCCGGGCGTCCGGCCGACCTCCATCGTGGTGATCGCAAAGGTGCTCTCCCCCAGATCGTACTCCACCCATTGATCCCCAAAGTTGGCCCCCTGTTTTAAACCGAGGACCTCTTCATAGAATTTTTTCGACCGGACCATGTCGGTGACCGGATACATGGTAAATGCAATCGATTGAATCATGCGCAGCTCCCCTCCCCTTTTTAACTACGATTGAAAAGCGAATTACAACTCGATCGCGCTGACCGATTCGGCGATTCGGGCCGGGCGATACGGATAGCGGTCGACATCCTCCCGCCGAGTGACACCGGTTAAGACGAGAATCGTCTCCAACCCGCTTTCGATTCCGGCGACCATGTCGGTGTCCATCCGATCTCCGACCATGACGGCATTCTCGGAATGTTCTTGAATCTGATGAAGCGCCGTCCGCATCATCAACGGGTTCGGCTTGCCGACGAAGTAGGCCTGGTGGCCGGTTGCCTTTTCGATCAATGCGACGAGCGCGCCGGTCGCCGGGACGATGCCGCTCTCCGACGGACCGGTCACGTCGGGATTCGTGGCGATCAGCCGCGCCCCGTTGTGAACCAGCCGGACCGCCTGCGTGATCCGCCGATGGTCGTAATAATCGGTGTCCCCCACCACCACGTAGTCGGGCTGAAGATCGGTGACAACGTATTCCACATCATGGAGCGCTTCCATCAATCCCGACTCGCCGATAACGAACGCCGTTCCCTTCGGCCGTTGGCTGTGGAGGAACCGCGCCGTCGCCAAGGCGGAGGTGTAGATATGCTCCGCGCTGACAGGGAGGCCGATCTTCTGCAAGCGGTGCTCCAGATCCTTCGGCGTCCGGAGCGAGTTGTTGGTGAGAACCAAAAACTTCCGCCCTTCCTCTTTGAGCCGCTGAATAAAGACGTCGGCGCCGGGGATCAGGTTCGGTCCCCGCACCAGGACCCCATCCATGTCGATGAGGAAGCTCTTCTTCGATGGCTTTTGCGTCGGTCTGTTCATACGCCGGATTATATCCGAATCGGCGGAGAGAGATAAATAGAGAAAAACGGAAGCGCGGCGTCACCCCACCGATCCGGATGGCGCGCTCTCCCCTAAAATCAACCAGGAATATTTCGTCATGCGCAATCGATACAGTGTATCTCGAAATAGTATCTGAATCGGCTCTCTTGCCTCCGCTTCAAATGATTCCCCTTTGTTTTCCCCGCCCAATCCAGAAATTGTCGCGCGGCATCACAGATGCATTGAGAGGCAGCGTCTGAATCAAGAACCGAACGAATCCGGAGGAAGAGAACGATGCGACCAGATCGATTCATCATCAGGGTATTCTTTTTTATCGGCCTTCTCGTCTCCTTGGCCGGAATGGAGCGGCCGGCGCTGTCCGCGCAGACGGAGAGTGCGATCTATGTCGCCGCGGAGAAAGGCCGGCTGACCGTCCGTGCAGCCGATGTCTCATTGGGAAGGCTCTTTGAGGAGATCGGACAGCAGATGGAGATCACCATTTACGGCGAACCGCGCCTCACGGCCGAACGGATCACGATCTCGCTGCGCGACCTCCCGATCGAGGAAGGGCTGCGGCGGATTCTCGCCAAACACGACTTCGCAGTTCTCTTCTCGAATACCGGCGGAGAAAACGGTCCGTCCCTTCATCGGCTGACGGAGGTCTGGATCTTTCCAGACCGCGGAGGGCCGACGACCGACCCGACGAGAAGGGACGAAGCGCTCGTCGCCCTCTCAATGACCGGAAACAATTCGAAGAAGAGCGCGCTCTCGATCGCAAATAAGGTAATCGAGAGTATGGGAAAACATTCAATGGAGAGTTCCGGACCGGCCCTGTTGGACCTGCTCCAAAGCCCCGACCGGAGCGTCCGGCTCGGAGCATTGGATGCTTTGAATAATTTGGGCTCCCTCGTCCCCTCAGATCAGGTGGTCCGTGCGGCGCTCAGACACGACGACCCGCAGACACGAATCGCCGTTCTGACCCTCGGATTTCCCGTCCCCCGGGAAGCGCTGATCGAACATGCGCTCTATGATCCTTCGGCGGCGGTGCGGCTAGAGGCGCTTCACGCGCTTGAAGGAGATGCAGAGGTCGAGAAAATCGCCGGTGAAGCGGTCCGAGACTCAGATCCAATGGTGCGCGAGACCGCCGATCGGATGCTCGAAGGATTGAAGGAGAAAACAAGCTTCCCCGCGGAGGAACCCGCAGCGGGGATGGACGCCCCGGAAACCGGGGGATAGGAAACGCCCGAAACAGAGAAGATGAAGGAGCCTTCATCTTAAACCCTACTTAGGATAATTAGGAGGAGATAAAAATGAATCAGAAAAATGTTCGACAGGTGATCTTCGTTCTTGCGCTCTTCGCACTTTCGTTGGTTTGGATCGGTGAATCGCAGGCCGGCTCGCTGACGCTCACGCTGGAACGTCAGACATTGACCAATGTGAGCGATGCGGCCGGTCTTTGGCAGCATGAAGGGGGAAAGGTTTTCCGCAGCGGCATCCAGGTCGGAAACTACGCCGCCACCCGTCGAGTAACGACCGGCGGCACCAACGCGCAGAATACGGCGATGTTCACGATGACGATCTTCATGCTCGGATCGGCGCCTCCCTCTAACATTACATTGGAAGGCTCCCACGACTTCAGCAGCGGAAGATATGTCGGGAGCGTCAGCGCCGCCTCCAACCTGAACAACTGGCTGATCGGCGCCGATTTCGTCGGAACGGCCGGCGCGAGCGGGACATTGACGATTCAGTGGACCGGGTCGAACGGACTGACCATTCGATAAGATAAACCAGAAGGATAAGGCGCTCGGCGTTGCCGGATCTGGGTGGCGCCTCGGATTTCGATAGAGCCGGGGCGCCATCGTCGCGTCAACCCTTCATGATCCGGAGTCAACGGAGGATGGCCCCCGAAACGCTGGAGTCTCTCTGAAATCCTCAGATCTGATAAACTTACCTCGCGAGCGAAGAACATCGGGATAGGTCAACACCGCCGGTCGAGCCAAAGAAGCCTTAGCGAGGTAAGAAACATGCTGGATGATCCAGGGGCGTTAATTCTCGGGTTGATTTTCAGCTCGATCGGATTCGGCTACTTCATTTATGGGAAGAAGCAAAGAAGGGTCGTCCCGCTGGTCACCGGCTTGGTGTTGATGCTCTTTCCCTATGTCATCTCGAATATGGTGCTGATCGTCCTCCTCGGTCTCATTCTCTGCGCCATCCCCTATTTCGTCCGGCTTTAAACTTTCTCTCCCCTCGGGACGATATCCGAACCCTCGACCGCTCTTGCAGAGCAGTCTCATCGGGACCCTACCCATTTTGATAATAAGCGGTGACATCAAGGGGCTACTCCTTTCGGAACAGTAGAAAAAGAGCGCTCAACCGACTATGATTAAGTTTCAGAATGCCAATGGATTAGATCATTATTGCAGGAAGGAAAATAATATGCCCTTTGAAGGACTCGGTCTCCATCCTCACCTTGTAAAAGCGATTCGGGAACTCGGATATACCCGCCCGACGCCGATCCAAACTGAGACGATTCCGGCCGCATTGGCGGGAAGAGATATCATCGGCGCAGCCCAGACCGGCACCGGTAAAACCGCCGCCTTTCTGATGCCGATCCTGCAGGAGCTGATCCTCTCCCCGCGAAAGGGAACGACCCGGGTCCTGGTCCTGACGCCGACACGGGAGCTCGCCGTTCAGGTCGCCGACCATCTCCGCCAGCTGGCGAAGTATGCGCCGGTTCGATCGATTGCCATCTATGGGGGGGTCCCGATGGGGCCGCAGACCAAAGCACTTCGCTCCGGCGTCGATGTCGTCATCGCCACCCCCGGCCGCCTCCTCGATCATGTTCGTCGCGGCGTCGCCAAGCTCGATCAGCTGGCGGTATTGGTCCTCGATGAAGCCGACCGGATGCTCGACATGGGCTTCCTTCCCGACATTCGAACGATCGTCAAAGCGCTCCCCAAGAACCGGCAGACAATGCTCTTCTCGGCGACGATGCCGAATGAGATCGTAAAGTTGTCGCAGGAGATGATGCGCGATCCGGTGAAGATCAACCTCGGCGGAGAGGAGAAAACCCCGGTCGGCATCCGCCACGCCGTTTATCCCGTCCCCCGGCATCTCAAAACGCAACTGCTCCTGACCCTCCTTCGAGAGACGGCGATGTCCTCCGTTCTCGTCTTCACCCGGACAAAACAGGGGGCGGACCGGCTGGCCGGCGTCTTGGAGAAAGAGGGATTTAAAACAGGCCGCCTGCATGCCAACCGGACGCAATCACAGCGCCTCGCCTCCCTCAATGCATTTCGGCTCGGCCAGCTCCAGGTCTTGGTGGCGACCGACATCGCCGCACGCGGCATCGATGTCGAAAAGATCTCGCATGTGATCAACTTTGATCTCCCCAACTCGCCGGAAACCTACATTCACCGCGTCGGCCGAACGGCCCGGGCCGAAGCGGTCGGCGACGCCTTCACCCTCGTCTCTCAGGAAGAAGAAAGACCGCTCCGGGTGATCGAAAAAAAGCTCGGGCCGGCGATCCCCCGGGTGAAGCTCCCCGATTTCAACTACCGCGCCGCTCCCGCGGCGAAAAACCGCGCCCCCGTCAAAACCGAAGAGATCCAGCGCCCTAAACGGGCCAGGCCTTTTGAAAAAAAGGAGCGTGAGGAAAGATGGAAACCGCGGGGCAAACGGCCGTTTTGGGAAGGCCAGCACCGCTCTGGGAAGAAATCCCATCCCACCTTCGGAAGTAAATAGATGCGGAACGACATCGAGAAGGTCCAACCCTCGGCTCGAGAATGACCCGGCCGAGGCCCACCCTCTATGGATCGGGCAACGCCTGGTACCACCCGTTCGCTTCGGCGAGCTTCAGCGGCGTATCGAAGAGCAGGATCAGCCGCTCTTGCGTCAGCACTGCTGCTTTCTTTCCATCGGCGATCACCCGGCCCCCTTTTAAGAGAATGATCCGCCCGACCTCAGGGGGGATTTCGTGCAGATGATGGGTGACGAGGAGGATCGTCTTCCCCTGCCGGATCACGCTTCGGACCAATTGCAGATAGTGAAAAGAAGCCCGCAGGTCGAGGCCGCTCGTCGGCTCATCCAGAACCAGCGTTCCCGGATCGTGCACGAGCGCCCGCCCCAGCAGAAAGCGCCGCTGCTCGCCGGTCGACATCTCAAAGAACCGTCGCTCCTGCAGCGCCGCGACCCCCACCGTCTCCATCACCTCTGCGGCGCGCTTCCGCTGTGCGTCGCTGAAGGTTTGATGGCCATAGAGACCGATACTGGAGTAAAAGCCGGAGAGGATCACGTCGACCCCCCGCGCGGAATCGAGATAATCGCGCTGCAGGTCGTGGGAGACGATGCCGAGCTGCGCCCGAAGCGCCCAGACATCCCACCGATCGAGACCGAAGAGCCGGACGGCGCTCCCCTCCCGGTCGACCGCCCGGATCTCTCCGGCGAGCAATTTGAGAAGGGTCGATTTTCCGGCGCCGTTGGGACCGAGGATGGCAGTCTGACAGCCGGCCGGAATGGTCAGGGAGAGGTCGTCAAATACTTGATTGGCTCCCTGATAGACGGTCGCTTTTTGGATGTCGATGATGTTCAAGACAGACCTTCGTCCGCGTCATCGTCTCGCACGATGAGGCTCACTTTCAGGCTGGATTCTATCGAATCGGTCGGGAGAGATGGAATGAAAAAGGATGCAGGCCGGCGGAGGATTTTTATTTTCCCCTCGTGAACTGATAAATGACCTGGGTCCCCCACGCCTCGGTATGATTGCACTGAAAACCGGCCTTCTCAAAAACAATCACAAATTCGGAGGCGCTGTAGTCATTCACCCAACCATGCACCCGGCGGTCGGTTTCGTTTTTTTCGAGGATCGCATACGATGCCACAATCCCGTCGACGCAGCCTGATAAGTGATCGATTAAGCGGGGGAGGTCATTGACATACTCCAGAACACCGCTGAAGACCGCCACATCGTGGCGCCGGAACGAAGGAAGCGTCCCGTTCAGATCACAAACGATGGTTCCGTCTCCTCGATCGACCAGGTCGCAAGGGGTATAGGCGCAGCGCTCCGGGAGGAACGCTTTGAGCGCCATTCTCCCCGCCCCAAACTCAAGAACCGACTGTCCCGGCTGGATCAGACCGGCGATCCGGCGCGTCCGCGCATCCCAATTCTGGAGCAGGCTCTCCTTCTTTCCCCATCGCTCATAATCCGACCGTCCCGCCGCTTTTCTGAAGGAGGTATTGATCCCTTGTTTCAAGGCATAAAGCTCCATTCGGATTTTGTTGATCAGCGTCGTCAGCATTCCTTGTCTCCGGGTCGTCTCTCGGTCCGATTGAATTATACTGGATCTCTGCAGATTGATAAACAGAAAAAGCGAACGATGAACAAGGAATCGGCCTGGGTAATTTAAAGTAATGTCCCTCCCTTCCTTTTCCTCAAATTGGGATGAGAGGAGATCACTCCACGATCACTTCAATCCCATCGAAAGAGACCGCGCCGGCCGTCACCTGATCGCCGCTGAGGTCGATCGCTACCAGTTTCAGCAGTATCTTCTCGTCTTTTGAATTCAACCGATCGGTTCTTCGAAGCGCCTGGGTCAGGTCGATCTCCACATCCATCCGCGCTTCCATCGACGCCGACGGCTCCGGTGAATTGGGATGAGTATGGTCCGCATGATCGTGGCCGTGATCGGCATGCGCGTCCGTATGCCCAAGTTGGGCGCATTCCTGACAGCGGTCCGCCGACGGGCCCGGCTGCATCCCCTCTCCATGACCGAGGAACCCGACCGCGCCGGCGAACGCGGGATTGCCGGCGGTCTTTGTTCCACCGGTCGCCTCCGGCTGATTGAGGAAAGCCCGGATCTCCATCGGGCGCTTCTGCATCTGCGTGCTCTTGATCAGCAGGCGCGCCGACGTCATCTGCTCCCGGATGAGCCAAGGCCATTCGATGGCGACCACCTCCCAAATCCAGATCGGCGGAAGGAGCAGACAGAACCGGCGATACTGATAGCCGAGCGCCGTCGTCGATTCGACATCGGAGCCGGTCTGCCATTGAATGCTGAAGGGACGGTTGAACGGCTCGAGCGCGAACGTCGCCTCGGAGGCCGGCAACGCGCCGGGATGGCTTGCCTGCCACTGCGCCCAAAGCCGGTCGACGTTCGCATGGTGCAGATAGAAGATCGGGTCATACGACGCCGTCGGCACCGACCCCATGTCGCCGCCGGTGCGGACATGCACCGAGCCGTGGACGCCGTTGATCTGATTTTGGAAAGAGGTAAAGGTCGCCGCCGACAGCGCCGTCTGGGCTGTGGTCGCCAGATCATCATAGGCGGTGGTATCGATATCGGCGCGGCGTGTGGTCTGCCCCCCTGCCGCCCGCGGTCCGCTGTAAAGCGGGTTGGCGACCGTCGCGCCCGAACGGTTTACGTAAGTCGGATGCCGGCATGGTTCCGGCACCCCGGTCGTCGGTCCCGACGACCAGTCCCAGAACGGCACCGTAACATCGCAGCGAATCGTTCGCAATGCCTCTTCGAACGCCATCAAATAGGCGCGGTGCCAGGTAAAAAACCCCGGCGCGCCATGGCGGCAATAAGAGGTGGGTGGACCGCCGTGAAAGCCGGCGATCTTGGCGAAGCTGTTTGGATTGCTCGCCGGCAAGGCATACATTCCGGCAAGGGCCTCCCGCAGGTCGTGCAGTTCGTCGGTGCTGAGACAGGCGATATTTTTTCGATAATGCATCGGTTTCTCCTTCTATTGAGGCTCGATTGCTTGCGGCATTCGCTGATCGATCTTTAACTAAGCAACGAAGATGCCAATTCACCCCTCGACGAAACAAGCGACACCTTCTTCTATTTTGAAAACAGAAGGGGTGAAACGGCGGTGGAGCGTCTTGAGAAGGATACAGGTGTATCCACCTTGAGCCGATTCGGCCTGATACTTTCCCCCTGACGCGATCGTTTCGAGCGAGACGAATCGGAACAAAAACCGGAATTGCCGCGCGCCGTCGGCACGACGCAGAAAGAAATCAGCGGAGGCGCGCTCCGTCCGCGTTGCGCAGGGACAATTTTGGACATGCCGAGGGGAGATACCCGACCTGGTCTTCTTTTTGCTTTTTACTTTTGATAACGATCAAAGAGCTGAGAGAAATCCGAATAAACCGTTCCTTACCTGGAGGATTCCGATGCACGCCTTTCCGGTTGCAATCCGAGCGAATCGAGATCCGGGCCGTCCCCGGCCCAAATCAATTCCACCTGAAGAGAATAAAGAAGACACGGTCGATGCGCCGATGCCGGAGCGGGCACAGCCCGGAATCATTCTCCTGAATGGTGAAGGAGAAATCCTCTATCTAAACCGGGAGGCCCGAGCGACGATCGACACGCGCGCCGGGAAAAACCCAACCGCTTCCGCTTCAAACAACGATTCATTTGATCGGGTCGTTTTTGAGCTCTACAACCTTTTTAAGCGAAAGGGAGCGGCCTCTTTCAGAAGGCCAGAGAGATCGGATCAACTGAAAGCACGGGTCTATCATCACGACGGCGCCGTTTACCTCTTCCGTCTCACCCTGCTGCAGCCGCAAGGGAACGTTCCGGGTGCAACGCAACTTTTGATTCTGATCGATCGCATTCAACAAACCCCCTCTTCGAGATCGGATGACGCGCCGATTCAACTGACCCCACGTGAGAAGAATGTGGTTCAGCTCTTATCGAAGGGAATGACGAACAAAGAGGTGGCGAACTGCATGCGCATTGCCGAGTACACGGTGAAAGGCCATATCAAGCAGATCATGAAGAAGTTCCATGTCACTACCCGATCCGGTATTGTGGCGAAAAGCTTCTCCAATCGTCCTCCTCTGAATTCGGTAAATAGAGAAGGAGCGTTGAACTTTTGAACCGGTGAATCAGATCGCTTGAACAAAACGAAAACAGCCTTCTTCTCTCTTTTGCCCCTGTATCCGAAGGTCGTATTGAAAGAGATACGCCGACCCTTCCCTTGATCTCCGTCCTTCTCACACTGGTCTCCTAAGCCTTTGAAATGCCCCCTTCTCTCCCGCGAATAAAAGATGGTCCTCTCATTGCATCTGACCAGGCCGCACACAGGGATTGTGCCCATCGCGGTCTTGCGGTGGGATGTAAAGGGACCGGTTCCTTTATATTGCCGGAGTTCACAGCCAATCAGGAGGATGACCATGGCCACCACAAAAGAAAAAAAAGAGCAGACACCCGATCGTCGCCCCATCGGCGCGATCCAAGCAAAACGCCTCGCCTCGCTCACGGGGATCAATGAGAAGGAACTCGTCGGAAAACCGATCGCGGAGCTCGCCGAAAAACTGAAATGGCAGATCGATCCCGAGCTTTTCTTCTTTCGTCGGATCTGCGGAAAGGTCGTGAAGAAAGACCCGATGACCGGGGTGGAGTACCCGGTCCCCTTCGCGACCGTTCATGTGGAAGACACCGACTGCAGCTTCATCGGCCTCTTCCCGGTAAAATCGCCCTGGAGCTGGTTCTTTCCCCTCTTCTGCCGCCGCGAAGAGATCGCCTCGGTCGTCACCGACGCCTGCGGTCATTTCTGCGTCTTCGTACCCCGCTGGGAGATCGACTGGATCTTGCGCTTCCGAAGAGAGCGCTTCTGCTTCCCCGACCTCTTCGTCAAGCCGTCGATCAAAGATCTGTTGGACGAGCTGACGCAGACGCCGATTCCCCATCCTCCCCACCCGGAGCCCGACCCGCTCCCGCTCCTCGCCGACGGGGGGATGACCCTCCGGCGTGCCGAGGAGTTGATCGGCCGAGACCTGGCCGGCAAATTGGCGGCGATCCAAATGGGGGCCGCCGTCGGGGCGAGCACCGCACCCCTTTCAGACCTGCTCGAAAGCAACGCCTTCTCACAGCCGGTCCCCCCGCCGCTCCCTGCGGAATTGAAACGTCTCGAAGGGGCACAACGCCCCGACGCCGGGGAAATGGAGGGCAAGACAATGGAAGCGGCACGGAGCGCGCTGGCGACGCGGCTCAACCTCGATCAGCGGCAGCTGGAGGGATTTACCTTCAACCGATTCATCGGCCCTTTCCGCCGCTGTTTCGATCTGCTGATTCCCGAATGGGTTCCGATTCTTGACATCCCCGACATCACTTTCAGGGTGACCCAAGACGTCGACGGCGACGGCGATGAAGAGGTGATCTACTCGGAGGGCTTCTTCGATGTCCGTTGGAACGCCGGCCCGATTCCCGACGTCACGTTGCAGGCGTCTCAGATTGCAGTGGCGGGGGTGGTTTGCGACACGCCGGAGGTCCCCTGTGAGGAGACGCCGGCGCTCCTCTTCGCAGGGCTGATGCCGCTGGTCAACCCGCCCGGCCCGGCCGATCCGTATCATGACGCCGTCACCGGGTATGCCCGGCGCGTCAACCGGCCGCATCCCTCCGGCAACCTCGTCGATCCGCTGCCGAATCCGTTGGCCGAGGCCCCTTATACGCACACGCTGCAGCTCTATGGCTGCAACCATGCGCCGGGTGCGGTCTATTATCGGCTTCGGTATTCCTTCAATGGTGGGGCGACCGTTCCCTTCACCGGCCTGACCTGGCCGCTCCATCGGGTCGTCGGCGGAAGCCTGCAGACCCTCTGGCCGACGCCGGATGCCAACGGCTGGTATCCGATTCTCCCCGATGCCGACGGTTGGTTTCCGGCGCACCTCCTTTTGAACTGGCCGACCGATTCATTTCAGAATGGACTCTACAAGGTGGAGGTGCAGCTCGGGAACGGCGGTAAAGCGGTGATCAACACCTCGGCGCCGGTCGCTTTCCGGATCGACAACACCGCGCCGCAACCGGTGCAATTTACGGAGTTGCGCTGGCGCGTGGCGGGCGGGGTTTGGAGCCCGCCGATGGAGCTGATCTGTCCGGTCGTTACCCGGCCGATCATGGGTGGTCAGCCGGCCGACATTGAGTTCATGGTCAGCTATCAAGCGACGGCGGTGCACCTTCGGTCGGTGTCGCTCAGCGGCGGCGGCTGCGGGGGAGGGAATCCGTCTCTCATCTCTCCTCTCAATACCGCACAGCACTGGCACACCAATCCGGCGGACAACAGCGTGATCAACACCGCTGTGTTTGCCCTTTCCGGCGCGATGCCCCAAGGAGCTTACAGCTTCAATCTCTTTGCGGCGAGTCGCGCGTTTAATCCCGCCGGCGGCGATGGCGGGTTCGAGGCCGACTGGAACTACGATCCGATCTACAACTACGTCTTCCCGACCCTGCCGGTCGCGGTGGTCAACGCGTAACAGGAACGAAGGGAACCGAAATAAGAAGCGCCCCGTCTTTTCGGACGGGGCGCTTTCATTTCCAACGGCTTATTTATTCTGCCTGAGCTACTTTGCCGTTCCCGGCGCGGCGGTCTGCGCATCGTGCTTCTGGCGGTGAATCCGCTTGCTCATGTGGTTCGCCTCTTTATTCAGCTTCTTCCGCTCCTCCGGCGTCACCTTGCCGTCGGCCTTGGCTTGCGCCTCATTTTTCTTCAGCCGCTTCTCGCCCCGCTCCATCCGCTTTGATTCCTTCGGGGTGAGCTGACCCGATTTCTCCCCCTGCTCAATCCGCTTCTCCTGATTCGCCTCCCGCTTGTCGAGCCCCGGCGTCTGATTGTTCTCCGCATAGGCTGCCGCTGAGAATGCCAGAACCAGCGCCGATGGAACGAGCCACTTTGAAAAGGTATTCATTCGCTCCTCCTCCTGGGTGTGTAATGCGGGGGAAAGTATACCAAGTTCTTGGAAGAGGGCAATAATGTAATCACGGGGGATTATACCGAAATTCCGGAAAGAGATAAACAGAAGAAATAACCGCTTGTTCGAATCGACCGTCCGCAAGAACCGGGAAGGTCGGGCCGGTCTTAATCAGAATCTCCGGAGGTATCGAGGCGGGGGAGCCGCACCAGGGTATCGAGCAGGTGCTCGATCGCTGCGGTTGGGTTCTTGCACTGGCCGCTGTGGACCGGGGACATTTGGATGATCGTGCTTCGGGGCGCCACCAGCCAGTCGAAGCGCTCCCGCGGCGACAGCCGGCCGATCTCTCCCGCCCCTTCTCCTCCCTTGCAAAGGACGGGGATCGTCGCGAGATGGGTGCGGACCACCTCCAGGTCGATCGCGGGGTCAAGCGCCTTCAGCCGCGGCTCATCGAGCTCGATCCGCGCTTCGAGGTAGTCCCTTGCTCGGCACGAGACGATCACCCCGACATTGAGGAACTCGCCCCGGTCGACCCTCGGGACGACCCGTATGATCGCATAATCATACGTTGCGTGATCTTGCATCGATCGCCTCCTCCAGAAAAGCGCGCGGCGGCTTCAGCCGGTTCAACAAATAACTTCGATACGCCTCCCGATGTGCATCGACCCCGCTGAATGCCGTCTCTCCTTCAAGCCAAGCATCGGGAACCCCTTTAATGATTCGATCGATCACCTCCGGCGTCAGCCGCTCGGAGAGCATCGCATCGGCCTCGCGGAGCGCGCCGGCGGCCTTCAATAGGACGTGATCCTTGATCATCGGAAAGGCCGTCCGGCTCCGCTCCAACACATTTTTCCAGTCGTGGTGAAAATAGAGGGATGCGCCATGATCGATCAGCCAGAGCCGCCGGTGCCACATCAGCATATTGGTATTCCGCGGCGTCCGATCAATATTTGTGACATACGCATCGAACCAGACGACGGACGAAGCAAGCGTCGAATCGACCCTCTCCGCCACCGGATCAAACGTCACCGAGCCGGGGAGATAGTCGAGCCCCACGTTCAGACCGGCGCTCGCTTTAATGAGTGCTTGGATCTCCGGATCGGGCTCGGTCCGGGCCAGCTCCGGATCGAGCGCGATGAAGACGATCTCGGGCACCGGCAGCCCGGCGGCCCGGGCGAGCTCCCCCGCCACCAGCTCCGCAATCAGCGCCTTCGGCCCCTGCCCCGCCCCGCGGAACTTGAGGACATACATCCCCTCATCATCGGCCTCGACAATGGCGGGCAGCGATCCCCCCTCGCGCAGCGGGGTGACATATCGGGTGGCTGTAACGGTTCGGATCTTCATTCTTTGCCGGGGTTCCGCTGCAAAAGACATTATTTTAAGTTACGGGGGCATTTCAGATCTCGCGGGATATCATATTGGAAGGGAGCTGATTTGTAAAGGCGGGCGATCGAACGGATCTCTCAATCCGTGAGCAAAAGAGGATGCTAACGCCAGCGGGAGATCCGCTTCGGGAGCGACCCTTCGCCCCACGCGTCACAGAGCTCCTTGAGTCGGCGCCGGGCCCCTCGCCACTCCAGCTCTTCGAGCTTCTCCGGAAGCGGAACATCTTTGCGGAGGGTCGCCAGCTGCCGATAGAGAATCGCCTCCGCTCGATGTGTTGTCAGGCTCTCCGCCAGGCGTGCGGCGCGTCCGAGGCCGAGCCCAAATTGCCGCGGGTCATCCGGGATCGATTCCAAATGCGCATGGCGGGAAAGGACAGCCGACGCCGACTTGGCCCCCCACCCCGGGATGCCGGGGTAGCCGTCGGCGGCATCCCCCACCAGCGCGAGCCAATCCGGGATGGAGTGCGGTTGGACGCCGAATTTTTCCACCACCCCCGCCGCATCGAGGACGAGGTCGCGCCGGCGGTCCCAGCAGACGATCCGGCTTCCCGTCACGAGCTGCGTCATGTCTTTATCGGGTGAGCAGAGGACGATCTGTTCGACCGAGGGGGCATTTTGAAACTTCGCTGCGGCGGCGGCCAGCGCGTCGTCCGCCTCGAATTCCACCATCGGCCAAACGACCACCCCAAGCGCGGCGGTGGCCTCTTCCGCCAGCGGGAATTGGGCGAGGAGGTCCGGATCGATCCCTGCGGATGTCTTATACCCGGGAAAGAGATCGTTACGAAAAGATTCGATGACATGATCGAAGGCGCAGGCGATGTGGGTCACCTCCGGCCTCGTCAGGAGGGCGACGAGACTCCTCAAGAGGCCGAGGGTCGCGCCGATCTCCCGGCCGTCGCGCGTTTTCTTCGGAGGCGCGCCGAAATAATTTCGGAAGAGCTCATAGGTCCCATCGACCAGGTGGATCTTCATCGGCCATGACCGCGGAGGCTGGAAAGAGCCGCCTTACTCTTCAAGGAAACCGAATTGTCCGGCATTAAAGTCATTGATCGCATCGATGATCTCCGCCTGGGTATTCATCACGAACGGGCCATATTGGACGACCGGCTCGTTGATCGGCGCTCCATTGAGCAGCAGGAGATGCGCGGCCGCGTGGCTCTCGATCACGATCTCTTCTCCCGCCCGGTCGAATAGAACGAGATCGCCCGATCCGGCATCCGCTTTTCGATTGATCTTCACCTCTCCTTTCATCACCAGCAGGGCAGTGTTTTCATCGGCTGGAAACGACAACCGGACCCTTTCTTGGGGCGCCAATCGTATATCGAACAGATTCATCTGCGTCTGCGTGGCCGCCGGCCCTTTGACCCCCTCATAGACTCCGGCAATGACACGAAGCAGACCTCCCTTCGGCAACGGAATGAGGCCCATCTGATTGGCGGTCAGGCTTTGATAACGGGGCCGGTCCATCTTATGCGCCTTGGGAAGGTTCACCCAGATCTGCATCATATGCATCGGCCCGCCCGCCGCCGCATACTTCTTTTCGTGATACTCCCGATGCAAGATGCCCGATCCGGCGGTCATCCATTGCACGTCGCCGGGGCCGATTATCCCGCCATTGCCGGCGCTGTCATGGTGCGCGACGCTCCCCTCAAACGCCACCGTAACTGTTTCGAATCCCCGGTGCGGGTGCGGGCCGACGCCGCGCCGGTCGCTCTCGGTCGGCGGGTGATTGAAGGGGGGATGATAGTCCATCAGCACATAGGGGCTCAGATCGTAGCCGACTCTGTTTCCGGCGGAGAAATAGTTGCTGACGCGGAAGCCGTCGCCGACCCAGTGAATGGGAGCCCCCCGGAACGTCCCGATGATTTTGCGTTCATTCGTCATTGAGCACCTCTTTTCTTAGGCATCCTTCTCTTGGGATGCAGATCCTATGAATATAAGTCGGCGCAGCCCCGATTACAAGGGGACCCTAGGTCCTCGAGTGCAAATGTGAATTGACTGATCTCCTATTCTCCGATGTCTCATCCGACCTGTTGGAAGGAAACGGATTTGTATGGACAGAGGGATGCATTCTATGGCGCGTCATCTCATCTATATCTGGATGAAATGGCGGTCATGATTATTTAGAATGGGTTTTTAATCTATTGCCTGTCAGAACGACGTCTGACAAGTACGACCCGGAAAAAGCTTCCGCATGTATCCCGCGCGGAGATTCCAGATGAAGCCACGTTCCGGAGGGTCTATCCTCGGAACGGGAAGAGATCCAGCGTCGCCGATGCTCAAGAGATAAAATTCTAACCTGCGGCCGACCCCTTACCGGTATCGATGATTATCGGTACTGACTTTCTATAACAAACACAGACAAGTGCCGGACCGACTCGGTTTTACAGATAAATGCTTCAAATAGAGCTGTTTTGATCAGATTAAAATGTTTTCTACAGGCATACTCACAAATGAAGGAGTGCGGCAAATTAAATCGCCCCTTCGTAGAGGTCGAAACACCGGTAGAAGAAAAGTACAACAACGAGAGGAAATCCCAGGAATGGAATCCTATCAAGTCTTAGGACGAAATTGTTCCTGAGATTTAAATCACAAAGGGGAGATCGATGAGACATCTAAAGATGGCCGTAATGACCGGCGCTTTTTTGCTGGCGGCGACGATCGTCGGCTGCGCAAGCGGTCCGGAGTTTACCAAGAGCAGTGAGAAATCGACCTCGGCGATCCGCGGAGCCGAAGAGGTCGGCGCGTCCAAGGTTCCGAACGCCGCGCTTCATTTACAGCTCGCCAAGGAGGAGCTGAATCGCGCGAAGGAGCTCGACACAAAAGGCAAGAAGGAAGAGGCCGTCTCGATGCTGTCTCGGGCCGAAGCCGACGCCGAGCTGGCGGTCGCCCTCTCGCACGAAGAGAAAGAAAAGACGGAAGCCGCTCAAGCGGTGGAGCGGGTACGGAAGCTCCGTGAAGACAATCGATCCTCTCCTGAAAGGAGCCAACCATGAAGCTGACCCATTCGATCGTTCTCATTGCCACGGCCGGGCTCTTCGCCGGCTGCGCCGCCACCGTTCCGACCGAGCTGGCCAAAGCCCGTGAATCGTATCGTCATGCGAGCGCGGGACCGGCGGCGCAACTCGTCCCGGCAGAGCTGCATAAGGCGGAGGAAGCGCTCGCCAAGGCCGAGAAGTCTTTCCTGAAGGATCCTGAATCGTTTCATACCCGAGATCTCGCCTATGCCGCTGAGCGCAAGGCCAATCTGGCGGAAGCGCTCGCAGCGACCGCCTCCCAGCGCGGAAACGCCGCCCAGGCGAATAAAGACTTTCAGGCGACCCAAAGCAATATCATGAAGGAGACGAAAGAGAAGCTAAACAAGAGCCGCACCGATCTCGCAGCATCGGAGCGGAAGGGCGAGGCGGCTGCAGACAAGCTCTCAACAGAGCAGCAGAACAGGCTGGAGTCCGAAGGAAGAGCGATCGACATGCAGAGCGCCTCTGCCAGCGCCCTTTCCAAGGAACAGCAGGCGCGGACCGACTCCGAGAAGAGAGCGTCCGATGCGCAGAGTGCGTCGGCAGACAAGCTCTCCGCCGAACAGCAGAGCCGCCTTGAATCGGAAGGGCGAGCGACGGACAAACAGCTCGCATCGGCAAAAGAGCTCTCCATAGAGCAAGAAGCGCGGAAGGATGCCGACAAACGGACCATTGAGATGCAGAGCGCGTCGGCGAATGCGCTTTCAAAAGAGCAGCAGAACCGGGCGGATTCCGAGAAAAGGGCGGTTGATGCGCAAAGCGCGTCGGCGGACAAACTTTCAGCAGAACAACAAAATCGCCGTGAATCGGAGGGACGGGCGGCAGAACAGCAGACCGCGTCGGCCAAGGCACTTTTAACAGAGCAAGAGGCCCGGAAGGATGCCGACAAACGCGCCACCGACGCGCAGGCTGCGTTGGCGACCCTCGCCGGAACGCGGGAAGAGTCTCGGGGATTGGTGATCACCCTCTCCGGCAGCATCCTCTTTGCTTCCAACCAATCGAAGCTTTTACCCTCGGCACAGTCCCGACTGAACGAGGTCGCGCAGGCGCTCATCGAGACCAAAGGCCGCAAGCTCGATATCGAGGGTCATACCGACTCGAAGGGAACGGCGAGTTACAACCAAGAGCTATCGCAGCTGCGCGCAGAGGCGGTCCGCTCCTATCTCATCTCCCGCGGCTATCCGGCCGAGCAGATCCAGGCGCATGGGATCGGCAAAGAGCGTCCGATTGCAGACAATGCGAGCTCCGAAGGCCGCGCAAACAATCGGCGGGTGGAGATCATCGTCGAGCGGCAAACCAACCGGTAGCCACTGAGGATCTGAAAAAAGCAGTCGATCTCTCGATCCTTTCCACCCGAAAGGGTCGACAAGACGGGATCGCTTCCGCTCCCATAAGGCGCCGAAGCGATCCCGTTGATCGATCGTTTGGAATACCCTCCTTAGGTTTTCTTCTCGAACCATCAAACACCCTCGATCTCAAAACTGAGCTGTTTTGACCAGACGGCGATCCTTTTTAGTCGCATACTGGTGCCCCAAGAAAAGGAATTTTGAAAAAAGGAGAAACAATGTATAAAGGATTTTGGAGTTATCTCTTTCCGACACTGATTATCCTCTCCGGTCTGAATTTTATTTGGGCTTGGATACTGACCGCCGTAAAGGCACCTCAAAGTTCGGAAGCGGCGCCGATTCCCGGCCCGGTCTCTCCGCATTGGAAATATGTAGAGACGGTAGGACCTGAAGGGGTCGGAAATATCATGACCCCTGCGCTTAAGTCAAAGAGGGAAGCGGCTGTTTCATCTCAAAGATGAAACGAGAACAGAGTGTGATATTCAAGGCACCCGATGCGAAGGCTCTTTGATGACCCTTTTGCGAAGGGAAGAAGGCTTCAACAAGCCTATACCGCCTATACAGATAGATCAAACCGCAACCCCCTTCCGGCCATTCCAGACGAGATCAAGCGTTCTTTCTTCGTTCGGTTTTCTCGACCGGGATGAGCGCCCTGCCTCATTACGGGACGGTCCGGAACAAATGGACAAGAGCCGATTTGTTAGGACGGCCGAATTGAAATTCACCCGCCACAGGATCATCCATGGAGGAGAGAATGAAAACAAATCATGTCGGACTCGGATTGGCGGCGGTACTGTTCTTGTCGGTTCTCGGTTGCCACTCGGGGATCAAACAGGTCGTCAATAGCGCTCCTGCAGCGGTGACCCCCCTCCCCGATCCGATCGCTCCGAGCGATCCGACCGGGACCCCCAAGCCGACGGGAGCGCCGTTTTTCGTCAGTCAACTATTGAAATTCCATGTTCCTTGGCCGACCGTCATTGAGGTGGCGGTGGATGGCTTCATCATGAGAGAGCAGCCGCAGGGATGCGGCGATGAAGGCTGCTATATCGTCCTCTCCAACACGGAGGCCCCCAGCGGCCAGGCCAACTTTGTGATCCAGGTCTTTCCTCCGGCTTATAAAAGACGCGCGAACAAATTGGAGTTCGAAGTAACCGACGTCTCGGTAAACCCCAGCCTTAAAGGGGAGATGCTTGCGAGCAAACCGCTTCGGCTGATTATGATCGAGGCGCTGGGACCGGTTCTCGGCGGCCCGCCGAACCCCGCCAGCGTCCCGGGCACACCCGAGTTTGCGGCGCTTCATGACGGCGGGTTCTTCGATTTCATCGGCCTCAGCTCCCAGCAAGACGCCGATGCCTACTACCAGGCGATCGACCCGACCGGAAGCAAGAAGACCCTCAAACTCTGGAAAAGCGTCAACGGCTTTAATCCAAACGACGACACGCTCGACGATGCCAAAGCGGTCTATTTCAACGGAGGAGACTTGGGATTCGGCCGGAGCATGCACATGAAGAAAAAGCCGAACGGCGATATTGCCTACTACGTTTCAAACTACCCGACCGTCGAGGATGCGCGGCGCGGGACGAATCTGATTGCGACGGTCGCGATGGACCACTCTCCCGGACCCCAAGGGGGCTCGCGATTTACCAAGTTCTATGTCTACAACAATGTGGGAGATGGCGCGATCGTCTCCTCCGCCGATCTCGATGGAAACGGGCAGAAGTTCGTCCCCAAGCTCTGCATCATCTGCCACAGCGGCGCTGCAGGTTCCACCGGGGCGGGAGATGTCGGCGCCCGATTCCTGCCGTTTGATCTCGCCTCCTTTCAATACTCCTCCGTGGGGGGATTCGGCCGCAGCGACCAAGAGGCCGAGTTTAAAAAGCTCAACGCCGGCATTCTCGATACGAGCAAATCGGCTGCCACGGAGGGGTTGATTCAAGCATGGTATGGCGGCGCTTCGCTGCCTCAGCCGGCGCAAATCAGCGATGCGGTTCCCGCGGGCTGGAGCGGCCATGACGATCTCTATTTAAGAGTGGTGAAGACGTCGTGCCGGGGATGTCATATCACCCGCAACAGCCCGGTCGACTTTGCCTCCTTCACGAGCTTCGACGCGAAGAGCGGCTCGGCCGAGACGTTTGCCTGCTCGACCCGAAACATGCCCCACGCCAAAGTGACCTATCAACGGTTCTGGCTCCAGAGGCTCTCCGGCCCCGGCGGCCCGACAGACCAAGTCGGATTGCTCAAACAAGCCGGCCTGAGTGGTTGGAGCAGCAGCGATCCCTGCCCCAACTGAGGGGAAGGAAAGGGTCATCCTATTTGGAGCAGGCGGCGACTCGGTAGGCGGCTCGATAATCATGGCGCCCGACCGAGTAAACGAAGGAGGACCTCCCTCTCGGAGGATGTTCGATAAAAAATAAGGCCCCTTGACCGGGTCGGTCGTTCCGCTGCGAGTGGGCAGGGAACCTCCCCTATTTGGAGAAATCATTTGAAGGGACAAAGAAAAACAAGCAAACCGGCCCCGCTTTTCGACGCGAAGAGCTTTCTGAATATGGTCGGCAGCGGAAAAAGAGTTTTGAAGGCGAAAAAGGATCAAATCCTCTTTTCTCAAGGAGACACCTCCGACGCGGTCTTCTATATTCAGGAAGGGAAGGTCAAGCTGATTGTGGTTTCTCCCAGAGGGAAAGAGGCCGTGGTTGCGGTGCTGGAGCGCGGCGCCTTCTTTGGTGAAGCGTGTCTGACCACACAGATCCTCCGGATTGCGACCGCAATCTCAATGGGAGAGTGTAAGATCGTTCGGATCGAAAAAGCCGCCATGGTTCGCGTCCTCCATGATGAACCGATCTTCTCGGAGCTATTCCTCGCCTACCTGTTGTGCCGCAACATTCGGATCGAAGAGGATTTGGTCGATCAACTCTTTAATTCAAGCGAGAAGCGTCTGGCTCGCGTTCTCCTCCTGCTGGCTCACTTCGGGAAAGAGAGCAAAACCGAAATTATTATTCCGAAGATCAGCCAGGAGACTCTGGCCGATATGATCGGCACCACCCGCTCCCGGGTCAGCTTCTTTATGAATAAGTTCAAGAAGCTCGGCTTCATCGACAGCGACAATGGATTGCGCGTTCACAGCGCCCTCCTGAATATCGTCCTGCACGACTAGCTCAATCCCCATGAAGTAGATTCAGTCCGAACTTGGGGGCCGATGGGGCGTTGCCCCGAACCCCCTCTGCGATCCCTACAAATAAGCCGCTATCAAACCACACCGACCGATGCTTCTCCGCCGGTTACAGTACGGCAAACAAAAAAGGCGGCCTTTTTCAGACCGCCCTTTTTATTGATGAACCCGGTTGCCCTTCAAACCCGGATCAAGTTCTTCTTGCTGAGCAGATAATCGAGCATCAGATTGCTCATCTTCTCCTGGACCGTATTTAACTTCAACCGGTCGTTTAAGCTTTTAAAGTCAACATGGTCAAGCTTCTGATCCTGATTGAAGCAGGTGAAGACGACCGTCTCTTTACCCGTCCGCGGATCGATATGCTTCTGCAGGCACTGGGCGCAGACCTCTTTCATCATGCACTGCATCGGAGAGTTGATGCTCCCGATCCCGGTGTGATTGGGGTTTAAATAAGGCGCCAAAACGGTATGCCGCGCCTGCTGGAGCGCCCCCATCATCCGGTCGGAGCCGATCGCGATGATCCGGTTCACCGTGTCCAAGGGAATCGGCACCTCCCCGAGCTCTTTTTCCGAGTATGCCTTCATCGCTTGAACGATGTTTCCGACGAAGCTCTTGTCCTGGGGACGGCGCGGTTGGATCGGTGTTCCGGAATCGACGCTCCAGACGATCAGGTCCGACGCCGACTCGATCTCACCGGTTTTGTAGACATCCTCCGGTTTTTTGTAGCCGGCGAAATAGATCACCCGGTTGCCGCGCGCCCGCATCGCCTTTCCGATCGAGAAGAGGACGGCGTTCCCAAGCCCACCCCCTGCGAGCAGGACCGTTTCGTTCGATTCGATCTCCGTCGGCGCACCGGTCGGCCCCATCACGACGACCGGCTCGCCCGGTTTGAGCGCCGCGCAGAGCCGGGAGCTGACCCCCATCTCGAGGGCGATCAAGGAGAGAAGTCCCTTTTCTTTATCGACCCACGCCCCGGTCAGGGCGATCCCTTCCATCGTCAGACGGATCCCGTCGACCTCCTCCGCCAAGCTCTCGAAATTCTGCAGCCGATAAAACTGTCCCGGCTCGAACTGCCTGGCCTGCAGCGGCGCCTGGATGATCACCTCGACGATCGTCGGCGTCAGCCGGACGACGTCGACCACTTTGGCCGACAACTGCGCATCGAGATTTTGGGCGAACGCGTTGAACCGCTCCTCACGGGCCGGCTGATCGTTCGGCGAGAGCGCGGCAAAAGTTTTTTCAAAGAGCTGAACGATATAAGGATAGCCCTCTTTGGCCGACGCCATCGCTTTGACGACGCTTCCGGCAAAGACCGGATGGTTGTCGCCGTAGTAGGTGATGAACTTTCCTTCTTTCTCATAGGAGGTAAAGACCGCCGGGGTGGTCCAGTCGCTCGACGGGGCGAGCGCCGGCGTCTCGCTTCCATTCCAAGTCGGCTCGAACCGTTTGAAGAACTTTTTCTTCTCGTCCATTTGGAACGTCCCGGGGTGTTCCTTTTCGTAGATCACGTTGGGGGTCGTCCCCGCCGCGACCAGAACCGCTTTCGCCGGAAAGGTGACAAACTCGCCGGTCCCCTTCAGCTTCCCTTCTTGAACGACCTGTTTCTCGAATTTCACCGCGGAGACCGCGCCGAACCGGTCGGGAATCGCTTCGACCGGGTTCATCCGCTCGACGTAGAAGATCCCCTCTTCGAGCGATTTGATGATCTCCTCATGATTCAGCCGATAGGCGGGGGAGTCGATCAGGTCGCGCCGGTAGACGAGCGAGACGCCGCCCCACTCCCGCAGGAGCGGAACGAAGTTCGGCGCTTCTCCGGTCACTTCGGCGCGGGCCCGCTCGGCCCGGATCGCCTTGCCGTGTGCCAAGAATTCGTCGAGGATCGACTTCTCTTCCTCGTCGTACATCGCCCGGACTTTATCGACGCCGAAATGCTCCGAAAGGATCTCATACCGGTGGAGAGTTTTCTCGACCTGGATCGGATAATAGGCCATCGCTTCGGTCGCCGTGTCGATGGCGGTCAGGCCGCCGCCGATGATCACCGCTGGAAGGCGGAGCTGCAGGTTCGCCAACGACGACGCTTTGAACGCGCCGGTCAGCTGAAGCGCCATCAGAAAATCGCTCGCCTGACGGATCCCTTTGATCAGGTTGTTCTTCATCTCGACGATGGTCGGCCGTCCCGCGCCGGCGGCGATGGCGATGTGATCGAACCCCATCGCCCAAGCGTCGTCGATCGTGATCGTCCCGCCGAACCGGACCCCGCCGTAGACCCGGAACTTCTCCCGCCGGGCCAGGGTCAGATAGATTAAATCAAGAAAGTTTTTGTCCCACCGGACGGTAATCCCATACTCGGCGACCCCGCCGAACCCGGCCAACACCCGCTCATCGAGCGCATGGTAGAGGGTTTGGATCTCTTTGATCGGCCGGGGGGCCGTTTCGGCATCGCCGGTCCATTCTTTCGGGAGCGGCTCGATCTTCAGCCCGTCGATTCCGACGACGCCGAACCCCTCATTTAAAAGGAGCTGCCCCAGGGTAAAGCCGGCCGGTCCCATCCCGACGACGAGGACATTCTTTCCGTTATAAGGAAGCGGGTAAGGCCGTTTGACCCGCAGCGGGTTCCAGCGGGCGAGGAGCGAGTAGATTTCGAAGCCATACGGCAGGTTCAAGACGTCGGTCAGGACGCCGGTTTCGACCTGAGGGATATTGACCGGCTCCTGCTTTTGATAGATGCAGGCTTTCATGCAGTCGTTGCAGATCCGGTGGCCGGTGGCGGGAGGAACCGGGTTGTCGATCATCGCCATGGCGAGCGCCGCGATCGCATCCCCCTCCCCTTTCAGGTAGTGCATCTCCGAGATCTTTTCATCCAACGGGCAGCCGGGCAGATCGATTCCGAGCGGATTTTTCGTGATGGCGCCGGCGCGGTCGCGCAGCCCCTTTGCGCAGGAGTCTTTTTCCCGTTCGTGGCAGATGACGCAGTAGTCGATTTCGTAGAGGACATTTTTCTCGTCGTATCGCCGGTCGGTCAGCGCAAACCCGTCCCGCCGCCGGAGGGTCGTTTCGGGCCCCTTCATCCACTCCGGCAGATCCGTTTTTGGCGCCTCGATTTCGACCAGATGAAAATAGTCGATCTTATGCGGATGGCGGTAGGAGACCCAATCGCGTGTGAAGGCGCGGCCCGCCGGATCGTGCATCGACGCGAAGGCCCACTTTTCAATGAAGGTCAGTAATCCCTGGGTAAAGGAGAGCAGATCGTCCGGCGACTCGGAGTCGAATCCGGTTCCGAGCATCTCTTTGAATGCCTCTCTCCCCTCAGTCTGTTCGAGCAGACTCTGACGAAGCGCGCGGATCTGTTCGAGAAGGACTTCCGGCGCCGGCTCGTTCCGTTTGATCTGGAAGGAGAGCGCTCTCTCGGCGTCGAGCAGCCGGCAGGTGGCGACGGCGATCACCTGCTCCATGTCCTGATACGATCCGAGGTGGCCGACCATGATCTCGAGGAGCAGCGTCAGCTTTCGATCGAGCGCGCGATAGCTGAGCGACGGAAGCATTTCCGCGTTATATTTTTTCAGCACCTGTTTGGCAATAAATTCTTTTTTAAATCGAAAGATCGCCTTTTGATCGAGCACCTGCTGAATCATCCGCGCCCGCTCGGCGTCGACCCGGAACAGGCGGGCGATGAAACCGCTGAGATGCGGGGCGACCCGGATCAACAGCTCCGATTCCTCAGGCGGCGTCAGGGGAGCGCCGGTGCCGGTCCGATAGGCCAGAAAGGCGTCGAACAAGGCGGCGTCGTCCTCTTTCAGCGCTTCATCGAAACGCCCGGCCAGCGCTTTCAGCCGCTCCGGTCGATAAAGATCGGCATATGAAAATCGATCGATCCCGGGGGTGAATGTTTCATCGGAGGGGGTCAACAAACCTTTTTCTGTCATGCGCGCACTACCTCACCTTGTTTGCAGGGAACGTCCCGGAACGCTCTTTATGATGCTGGGATAAAACCGATTGGGCCGGTCAGACGAACGGAAGAGCAACTGAGAGGGCGCTCCGATTTGCGTCGGAGGCCGCGCCTCGGGGGCGTTCAACGGGTCTACTCTAGACACCTCACTCAATAAATGGCGAAAAGAAGTTATTTTACCGTATTTGGGGTAGGAAGATCAATCGGAACTTGAGGGGGATGATTTTTTGAGCAGGGGTTAAGCGGGTCGTCGGAGTGAGGATGGGCGTCTGCCCACACCCACTGCATGAAGGTCGTGGGGTTTTTACCCCACGACCTTCGGCCCTATATGAGAACAAACCTGATGGTCAGTAATGGCCCCATCTGAAAACTCCGCAATGCGATCCTCTGAACTCGCGCGCACAAACACCGTCAACGGACGTTCATCACTCCGGTTTTAATGCACCTTCAAGGCGGTCGGCTTGCGGGGCGGCGGGAAAGCCCGGTCCAATTCCGCCAGGTCGTGCGGGGTCAGGTGAACGTCAAGCGCGGCGCGGTTCTCCCGCACATGAGACGGCTGACTGGCCTTCGGAATGACGATCACCCCCTCTTTCTGGAGCAACCAGGCGAGCGCCACCTGGGCGGGGCTGATTCCATGATTCGAAGCGATCTGCTGCAAGATCGGATCGTCGATCATTCGGCCCCGCTCGATCGGCGAGTAGGCCATGATCGGGATCTGCCGCTTCAGGCACCAGGGAAGGAGCGCCGGCTCGGCCTCACGGCGGTAAAGATTGTAGAGGACCTGATCGGTGGCGACCTGTTTACCGTTCGGCACGGTCAGCAGCTCCTCCATGTCGGAGAGGTCGAAATTGCTCACCCCCCAGTCCCGAATCGCCCCGGCCTCTTTCAACGCCTCGAAGGCCTCTACCGTTTCGGAAAGGGGAAACTCCCCTCTCCAATGGAGCAGGTAGAGATCGAGGCGATCGGTCCGCAAGCGCTCGAGACTCCGCTCGCAGGCGGCGACGGTCCCGTACCGACTGGCATGATGCGGATAGATTTTGCTGACGAGATAGACCGCGTCGCGGCGGCCGTCGATCGCTTCCCCCACGACCGCTTCGGCGCCCCCCTCGCCATACATCTCCGCGGTATCAATGAGGGTCATGCCGAGATCGAGGCCGAGCCGGAGCGCCGCCACCTCTTCCGGCCGTCGCTCCGGCGCTTCTCCCATGCCCCAGGTCCCCTGGCCGAGCACCGGGACCGGCACTCCTGAAGGAAGGTTTACCGTTCTCATCGGGTTTCTCCTGTCGTCAGATGTGGGATATCTATCAATATTCTAGCAATATTCTAGGAGGGTTGAGCCGATGGAAGCAATACTGCCGGAAGATGATCTTCGTCTGATGGAGCGACGCTACTTTCTCTTTTGTTCTCTGACTCTGGGAGAATTGAAATTCGCACTTTCAGGAAGGAAACTCGTGAGAGGAGAGAGGGAGAAGCTCCTGGCCGGCGATCATTATGATTCAAGATCTATCAGGAGGAAACGGCTTCTTACTCGCGTCACACGCACCGAAGATGAATTCTGTTTTCGATCCGTCAAATGACTCCCGCTTCGCGTTCAAAGCGGAATTCGGAGAGGCGCAATCGGGACATCAAAGAGGCGCGCTGCAATCGAGGTGAATCGGTCAAATCGCTCTTCAGGAGGGGTATCCAGAATCTGCCGGCTTGGAGCGCGGCGGCCCTCTTCATCTCCTCTAAAGGGAAAGGCGGTCCAACCATACCGTTCATCCAAGTTCGTATACGACCTGGGAAGCAATCCGTAGTTACGATTTCGGCCCTACAGTACTCGAGTGCAAAAGGAAATGCAAGGCGTTTTTCTTAAACGATAAGCAGGAGCAAGAGAGACGGGGAGTATCCCTAGATAGATTATTCTGAAGCGAGATTGTTTTTCGTTTTCAGCTTTCATCTTCAGCTTTCATGGCCATCAAGTCCAATCCGCATACCTGCTGAATCGGCGCGAAGAGGGCCGCCCGTTTCAGATTATATTTTGCTGCTACAATATAAATCAGTAAAATTGATTTACTCTTTTCTTAAAAAGTCAGATGAACCTAAATCTGGGATAGGAAGACGCTTTTGAATCGAGGAAGGGCCTTTTATAGGGGCGCATTTCTATTGGTTCTGATCTATTATGCCTGGATTCTTCTTGTCAGGCAGGTTCCTACCGTTGAGACCTTTTACCATCTGGTCGATCTTCCTTTTCACGAAGCGGGACATGTCCTTTTTCGCATCGGAGGCGAGTTTTTAACGATTCTCGGCGGCTCCCTCTTCCAGGTGATCATGCCGTCGATCGTTTTCGGCCACTTTTTCCGGCGGAAAGATTATTTCGGAGCCGCCGTCGTCCTCTTTTGGGTAGGAGAGAATTTCCTGGATGTGAGCGCCTACATCGGCGATGCCCGAGCGATGCAGCTCCAGCTCCTCGGATGCGAAGAACCTCCGTGCGAGGGACATGACTGGAATAATATATTAGACCGCCTAGGGATGTTAAAGTGGGACACCGCTCTTGCCCGTTTTATTTTCGGATTGGGGGCGATTTTAATGCTTGGATCGATCGGGTACGGTCTGTGGCTGTTCTGGAAGGATTGGACCGGCGACGAAGCGGTATTACGGAAATCAGACCGCAGCGGGGTTCAACCCTAAGAATACTTCTTGAGAGGACAAGTACACCTCCATCGCTTCAGAGAGTGCTGAAACATAAAACCGAAACCGATTGCCTCCGCTTTGCGCCAGGCCCCATTTATCCCCGTGCAAAGCAGAGGGCCTTCCGGCGGAGAGCGTCAAAGGAGGATCGTTCCAATTTATTACCTCATCACTTTCTGATTTCATTTCGATCAGTCGGAACGGAATTGTTATCGAGCGCTCCAGGCGCGGCGGATCGCTCGCGCTCCATCTTCTGACCCATTCGATTCCCCTCTCTGTTCGACTTTGGGGCCTGCTTCTCTTTCCCTTCCACCCCCGGCGCCGGTCCCTGTCCGTCCAGCGGCGCCTCGTCTTTCAGCGTCTCCGTTCCGGACTGAACCCCTCCCATCCGTCGCTCCTGGTTCGACTCCCGGTTATTGAGTCTTTGCGACTGAGCGGTCCCCGCAAAAGCCGCCGAAAAGGCCAGGACCCACACCCACGGGAAAAATCCCCTCTTATATCGTTTCATCTCATCTCCTTTATCGCTCTCATGATCGGTCCGGTCGGTATTCCTCTTTTACAATCAGCGGGTCGCAGATATCTTAAGGGGCGTTTCGTCTCGAAGGGGTGTCTCATAAGGAAGGAGGATCTTGAAGGTCGTTCCGGCTCCCAAGGCGCTCGAAATCTGAACCGTTCCCCGAGCAGCCCGGTAAACTTTTTAACGATCGACAGCCCTAACCCCGATCCCTCGTAAGCACGGGGGTGAAACGGATCGGCGTGGTAATGGTTTGGCATCTGTTTCAACTCAGCACTACCCATTCGGGAAGATCAGGAATTAAGTATGATGTCCCCGGAATTCCCCGGATGTAAAAAAATCGTATGGGGGTCGAATTTTAAGATCGTTCGGAGATCCTCTTCAGCAAGCTCAAGTTCCGGGTATTTTCTATCCGATGTAACAATCTGACGTCTTGCATAAGCTCGTCTTAAGTATGGTATCCCTGGAATTTCAGATCGTCGATGATTTTATCGCAGTTCACCGCAATAAACTCCTCGACGGCGCGCGCCATATCCCTATTATAGATTTATTGCAGGGTACTTTCCAAGGGCGTTGCCCGTTGACCGTGCGCTAATTAGCAGGGGTATCCGTCCCGGATCTGTTCGTTGTAATAAGCTCCCTTGGAGGTGGCGTTCATCAGCCCCTGGAATCCATAGCGGGACATTGCAGAAATCGTAAATATGTCCCTGCTCGAACTCGATCTTCATCCGTCGCGCGCTTGGATCGTAGCCGATCCGTCGAATGGCGGACGAGCGGACGTTTATCATTTCCATGGGGGAACTCGTCGCTACACTCCGTAGCGGGCCGCGGTGTTGAAGAAGCCCCGCCAGCGGACGATCTTGCCGTTCTTCACCGTGAAGAGGTGGATCCACGGGCTCTCGAATTTCTTCTTCGTGTCGCGCGCCGTCGCGCTCTCCCATCCGAGGACGGTGACATGCTCGCCCGCCTCGATGAACTCCCGCGGCTCGAAAGCGTGGATCTCATTGGCCCGAGCCTCCTCCGCAAAAAAATCGGCCACCCCCTTTTTATTTTTCCGGTTGCCCGCATACCCCAGGCCCGGTGAGCCGACGAACTCCCAATCGACCTCGTCCGCGATCAAATTCAAAACCGCCGGAACATCCCCCTTGCCAAAAGCCTCGTAGGCTTTCTTCACCACATCGGTCGCTGTGCCCATATCGGTCCTCCTGATAATATTGTAGGAATTTTACGATAGATGAAGGAGGAAGACAAGTTGTATTTCATAAAGGTGGAAAGTTAACTAACTTAATTCCAAGCACTGATGTTCTTACCGAATTAGAGAAATTTCTATAGAAGAAATATATTTTTCGAAGGAAGCACTAGAAGTTGAAGTGCCAGGGTTTGAAGTATTGGCGGGGCTTCTCCGGAAATTTATAAAGGCTGTAAACAATGTAGTTGAAGATGGAAAGGATGAGAAAAGCAAGAAGTTAGTAAGGCTCATTCCGCCACAATTTCTGAGTAAGGAAAAAGGAAGACCTGATGAGGATAAGTATATCCGAATCCTACAGGTCACCGATTTTGTGTCTGGGATGACCGATTCTTACGCTGTAGCGCTTTATAAGCAAATAACTGGGATCTCGCTTCCCACTCAAATAGACAGTCACGAAAAAAGAGTTGAACTGCACCCTTAAGTTTGGACGGTTTAGGTTAGAGTGCTCCGGCAGGGTGGTGATGCTTCTGGGCGGCCGTTCAGAGCGCTTCAAATTCCTCAGGTGGTCGGTCGCCCAGGGCTGAGTGCAGCCGTTTGCGATTGTACACCTGGTCGATAAAATATGGGAGCCGACTCCGTACATCTTCCAGAGTCCGTACTTCTCAAGATAAACCTCTTCGGTTTTTCAGGTTTTTCATAAAACTTTCTGCGACGGCATTGTCATAGGGATTGCCTCTTCAAGCCATGCTGATTTGGAACCTATGGGTTCTTAAAGCTCGATATAAAGGCAGCCCCTTTCGTCGGCTCGTTGTCATCCACTCTGGGCATACCCATCATTGGCAAGCCCGACCCTATCCATCCAGGGCAAGCCCGACCCTTCCATCCAGCCCAAGCCGTTCGTCATCATTTTCTCTCCAGATGAGAATCGGTTCCAGAAAAACCTGCTGATAAGGATTAGCCCACCAGAGTGAATTGCTCGCCGACCCTGGAAAACCTAAAATAATGGTGAGCCAATGGACGACATCACCATCAGGAGGAAACCATGAAAAAATGGATTGGAATCGTGACGGCGCTTTTTCTGGCGCTGGGGACGGCCACCGCGTTCGCCGACCATATTCAGCCGGTCGAACCGAAACATATCAAAAACAAAAAAGCAAAGAAACAATTTGATCAGGGGGTGAAGGAATTGAAGAAAGACAATTTCAGTGCCGCGGTCATATACTTCCAAGCGGCGGAGAAATTCGATCCGAATGTTCCGGAATTTCATGTCGACACGGCGCTCGCCTTGGCGGCGCAGGGGCAAAAGTTCCAAGCGAAAAATGAGTTTGATCAAGCGGCCAATTTGATCGCTCAGGCGGCGTCCACCGGCACACCGCCGAAAGGGTGAGCGCTTTCATGCAGTGAGAGCCGATTCTTTTTCGCGCGCAGGTCAATTGATTCAGCGGAGAAGGAGACGCCGGTTTCAGGGCGGGAGAGCGCGCCGTATTCGAGAGACCGTTGTACTCGCCGATCGCTCATATCGAGCGGCGCTTTCCCCACCCCTCTGATCGAGAGGAGAAAAGATGGAAACACTTTTCCCAGGAACCGCCGCGCTCCATAAGAATGTTCATCTGAGGTTGGTCCACTTCCCGATCGCCTTCGAACACTCTTTCCGTGAAATGCCTTTCTGGTTTTTCTAGAACAGATTGAAGGCGGTTGGCAAGGGGGAGAGCATCCGACCTCTTTTTCTCCTCTTCTGTGAATCCATTTATCGGATATTATTCATCACGGCGATAAAAATAATTGGAAACCAAAATAACATTCCGACGGCTCCCAGTATCAGACACCACCAGATACGAGCTCCCCCGGACAGGACGCCCCCCGATTCTCTGACAAGACGCCGCGCCTTGAGGCCGCACCAGAAAGCATACACAGACCCAAACCCGGCAAGCCAGAGGACAGAGAACACAATGCCGCGTTGGAGCAGTTTGTCGAGTCCGGCCTGAGCACTGACGGAAGCGAACATGGGGCCACCTCCTAGCGGTTTAACGATGAAGCTTGGGGCTGAAGTGTGACCGAGACACGCTGGGTCCCACTAAAGGTCGCCGGGCATCCGCCCACAAATGAGCTGTACTTCGCGGTAAAGGAGAGGATCGACGGTTGGTAA
This sequence comes from Candidatus Manganitrophaceae bacterium, assembly GCA_016200325.1. NCBI lineage: Bacteria > Pseudomonadati > Nitrospirota > Nitrospiria > Candidatus Troglogloeales > Candidatus Manganitrophaceae > Candidatus Manganitrophaceae bacterium. The sequence continues at coordinate 12,853 of JACQEZ010000003.1, read as the reverse complement.
CCGGGGGCGAGGACCGTCATCTCATACCTACCCTCGTCGGTGGAGAAGCCGCACGGCACTTTGCATTGAAGCGTGTCGTCTACAACCTGGACGTTGGATGAGAGGGCGGTCAATGCCCGTAAGTCGGCTGGGACGCCGTTGAAGGTGATGTTGGTAAAGGTCACGTCGCTGATGGGAGCCGAGAAGGTTGCATTGACAGCGGACGTGAGCGTGATGACCGGTTCCGAATATTTGACTACGCAGGGCCCAAACGTCGGTTCGTCGGCGGCGCTTTCTTCACCCCAAGCAATAATCGGCAAGAGGACGAACAGGACGAGGCTCAGAAATGCGGTACGAATGGTATCTCCTTTATTGCCGCTTCGGCCGAGCGGGAAAAATGTCTCGGAGGGTCTATCGTAGCAAGGAGAAACCACCTGCGTCTATATAGAAACTGGGGCTGTCTCCAATGTTCGCCACCAATCAATAAATTACGACTATACATTGACCTGCGCTCGCGCATCATAGACTGATTATGAGGTCCTGTCTGAGCGCCAGTATTTCCAGTTTCAGCAAAGTGCTTTAATGCCTTTTTCCATCGAATAACCTGATCTTGTCTTATTGCTTGTGCCGGATACTGGTTAGGTTGGGCCGATTCTTCTTCGATCAGCCTGATGGACAATATCATGACGCCGCTTCATCATGCAGCCCCTTGTCTCGCGACAAATTAAAATACTGAGGGGGGATTCCTCATCGGAATTTTACATACTTTATCGATCGTGTCCCTACTTGTCTATCGAAATTAGATCCCTAGCCTTGCTTGATCGCGCTCGGCTCCATGAAGAACACCTCCCAGATGTGTCCATCCAAATCTTGAAACCCATGCGCATACATAATGCCGTGGTCTTGTGGTTCGCTGTAGGTGGTTCCGCCCGCGGCGACCGCCTTGCGAACCATGTCGTCGACTTGTTGCCGGTTCTCCAATGACAGCGCGATCAGCACTTCGGTGCTCTTCGTCGCATCGCAAATCGGCTTGGGGGTAAAGCTCTTAAACTTCGGCTCGATCAGCAGCATGACATAGTTCTCCGGGGAGACGATCATGCAGGTGGCCGTCTCGTCGGTGAATTGGGGATTAAACGTAAAACCGAGCTTCGCGAAGAAGTCGATCGACTTCTTGAGATCTTTAACCGGCAGATTTACGAAAATTTTCATCGCTATGTTTTCTCCTTTCCTTTGGAGGTCGTTGGAGGCGCGAGCCCGCCTTCTATCTATCGTGGTCATTTGGAGCGCCAAACATCATCCGATGGCCATCGATGGTCCTGATCCCGAACTCCTGCATTCCCCAAGGCTCATCGCACAGACGCTTGATGATGTCGGCATTCTTGGCTTGGACCGAGCGGTAGAACGCCTCGATGCCGCTGACCACGATGTACGCAAAGTAAGCGTGATCGCCGAGCTCCGCCGGAGGGATGGCGTCCGGGCACTCGCCCGCCATGATAACGCAGTCGTCTCGCTCGAAGAGGCGCCACCCCTCATCCCCGATCTCGCGCACGTTAAAGCCGAGAACGTCGCCATAGAACTCGGCCGACGACTGGAGATCTGGCACTGCGATCACGAAACGCGCCTTTATAAATGTGGTCGGCCTATTCTGCATCTTCTCCGACAGAGGCGAATGAAACAGGAGGGCGCCGCACCCCCGAGATTCGCGGCGGCGACAGACGGATCCCGGCCGCGCATCGAGACCGACGGGAAGGAGGAAGACAACCTCCTTCATCGGGAGATGGAGAACCTGCTCGATATCCCCGGCTAACGGGGCGCGCATCCAGGCGGCAAGGAGCTCCCGAATTTTCTGCTTCTCCGGTTCGCCACCCAGGAAGGGAGCTTAAGGCAAAGGCGATTCGAGCCACGCCGGCACCGGCAGTTTCTGCTCCCGCAAGAAGGCCGGGTTGAAGAGCCGCCGCTGATAACGCATCCCGCCGTCGGCCAGAATCGTCACAATCGTATGCCCCGGTCCCAGCTGGCGGGCGAGTCGGACAGCGCCGGCGACGTTGATCCCCGACGAGCCGCCGACACAAAGCCCTTCGTCCCGGAGCAGATCGAAAATATAGGGGAGCGCTTCGGTGTCGGGAATTTGGTAGGCCTCGTCGATCGGCGCGCCGACCAGGTTTTCGGTGACCCGGCTCTGCCCGACCCCCTCGGCGATCGAATCCCCCTCCGATTTCAATTCGCCCTGCTTGTAATAATGATAGAGGGCCGCCCCCATCGGATCGGAGAGGGCGATGACGACATTCGGGTTCCGCGCTTTCAGCGCCTTCCCGACCCCCGCCAACGTGCCTCCGGTCCCGACGGCGCAGTTGAACCCATCGACCTTTCCCCGCGTCTCCTCCCAGATCTCCACGCCGGTCGTGGCGGCATGGAAGTCGCGGTTGGCGATGTTGTCGAATTGCCTTGCCCAGAACGCGGAGCCGGGTGATGCCGCATTCATCTCTTGAGTCAGCCGCTCGGCGATCCGGACAAAATGGCGCGGGGTCGAATAGGGGGCCTCGGGGACCAATTTCAGCTCGGCGCCGTAGGTCCGCAGCGTCTCGAACTTTTCGGTGCTCTGCGTCTCCGGAATGACGATCAGGGTCCGATACCCCAAGACCCGTCCGATCATCGCCAGGCCGATCCCGGTATTTCCGGCGGTTCCTTCGACGATCGTTCCCCCTTTTTTCAAAAGACCCCGCTTCTCCGCGTCGCGAACGATCCCCAACGCGGTCCGATCTTTGATCGATCCGCCCGGATTGAGAAACTCCGCCTTCCCCAAAATGGTGCACCCCGTCGCCTCGGACGGCCCCTTCAGTCGAATGAGCGGCGTCCGGCCGATCAGGTCGAGCAGGTTTTCACAAATGTCCATTTCGTCCCTCTCTCAAGATGTGCAAGGCATGCTGATCTGATCTCTCCACCGAGGGACACTCTACAATATTTTTGCGTATTTTGTAAACGCGGCGGCAGGGAGACGAGATCCACTTGCGCGGTTGCTGTGATCGACCCCGAGGCCTGCGACAGGCCGCTCATACCGCGATCTTCCCATCCCTCCCTGTCTTAACCCAGGCTCTTCCACCGGTGTGTCACCGGCTCTTTTGACACGCCTGAAAAGCGGACTAGCCCGGCGGGGTTAATTGCGTCCCAACCGCAAGAGACCTAGAATAAAAGAATGAAACACCACAAAGGAGGAGTCAATGAAAAAATTGATCGGACTTTTTGCTGCACTCTTACTCATGCTCGGCGCAGCACCCGCTTTCGCAAACCATATTCAGCCGGTGGCGCCGGAAGAGATTACAAACACCGATGTGAAGAACCACTTTGACGCCGGGGTCACCGCCTTGATGAATGACCATCTCGGGGAGGCGGCCAAACAGTTTCAGATGGCGGAAGAGGCCGATCCGACCCTTCCGGAAGTGCATATCAACCTGGCAATGACCCTTGCTGCAGAAGGGAAAAAAGAGGCGGCGAACAGACATTTTAACGAGGCGACCAACCTGCTCGCCAAGGCGGGATCGTCCAACGGCGCTCAATCTCAAGGTTGATCCCGGATGCCGACCCACAGGAAACCAGCCAAGCAAAAACGGACGACACACCCGAAAGGCAACCCTGCCCAGAACCCGAGAAAACGAAAGCGGGCCGACAATGTTTTTCGGGAGAGGGCAAAGCCGACCACCGACGACCTGACGGAGCGCTTCGAGCATCGCGCCCCGACCCGCGTTCACCAAATCGTCGAACTGCCCGAAGAGGACCAAAGCGGTTCATAGCCGCGCCGATGCGCGTGGAATCCGTTGCTGACGGAGTGAGATCGGATCGGCTTCCCCAGGAACGGAGGGAAGCGTCACACGGACCTAAAGTATGGAGAAATTTTCGGAGAGATTTCGGTAAGTCGAGTGATTCAGAATCGGTGGGAGTGCGTTCCTCACCAACTCAGAGAAGCGCTCTGAAGATCGGATCGATTACGGTCGGCCGCCCGGTGATGATTAATCAGAACCGTTCATCGAATCTTTTTCAGGCAAGGAGGCGGAGAGGAGCTCGGCCCGTTTTGCAGTCAGCCACGCTTGAACTTCTCTTGCATTCACGCCGAGCCAGGTACAAGCATGGGCAACTTCGTTGAAGACGATTGCATTGATTGAGACCGATGCCGCCCGTTTTTCATACAATTTCGCCTTCTGAAAATCTTGTCTGGAGATAATTGCCACCTTGGCCCCCGCCGACTTCTCGCGATATTCCCAGTAGAGATTGACCAGCTCCTGAAAATCATTCTCCCCCATCGTATGAAACGACGCGCGGGTCACATCAACAAGGACCCGTGGCGCCGGAGGGAGATCGGGGTTGCTCAAAAAGGCGCGGTCGAGCGCAAAGAGCTCCTCCTTACGGATCTCTCCGACCCAGGCTTTGAGAGCGACCTTGTCTTCTTCCCGAAGGAGGTAGGCGCCGGCCATGATTCAGAGGGTGCAGCGGGTCAATCAAACAGGGCAAACCGGGCAAACCGGGGAAAAACCGATTCTGCTCCGGTTCCGGCCTAACGATCAACGCGGGTGGCCGTTCGCTCGGAGGGGGTCGGCTCGACCAAAAGGGTGGTGGTCCCGCTGACGCCGCGGGAGGTGGCGGCCAGCGTGGTCAGGCCGGGGCGGTGGGCCGTGACGCGGCCGAAAGTGTCGATCGTTGCCACCGACGGGTCGCTGCTCGTCCAGAGGAGGACGGCGGCCGTGGTGATGTCGGCGACCGCCGACGGTGCGCCCGATCCGGCATTCTTCCCGTTGCCGAGCTGGCCCGAATGGCCGTCCCCCCAGCAATCGACCGTCCCGTCCGACAACACGAGACAGGTATGATAGCTCCCCGCTGCAATCGCCGTCGCCCGGCCGATATCGCCGACCCGCACCGGCGTCGGCGATCCGGCGCTGCTTCCATTCCCCAACTGTCCGAACGTATTGTCTCCCCAGCAGCTCACCGCCCCTTCCGAGAAAAGCGCGCAGGTGTGAGATTCCCCGGCGATCTCCGTCGCCGCGCTGCCGGCTCGGCCGCCGACCCTGACCGGAGTGGTTGAATCGTAGTTGCCGCCGCTGCCGGGCGGGTCGGCGTCCGAACCCCAGCACATCGTCGCGCCGTCCGATAAAACCGCGCAGGCATGATGCCTGCCGGCGGTGATCGTCGCGGCATCGCGGATGCCGGTGACCTCCACCGGAAGGGCCGAGCCGGTATTCGTCCCATTGCCGAGCTGGCCGGCGGAATTGTCTCCCCAGCACGCCACCCTCCCCTCCGAAAGGAGGACACAGGTATGGGCGGTCCCCGCCGCGACGGCGGTCGCGCTGCCGATCCCTCTCACCCGCGTTGGGACCGATGACGGAGCGGTGCTTCCATTCCCGAGCTGGCCGAAGCTGTTCTCTCCCCAACAACGCACCGTTCCTTCGGAAAGGACCGCACAGGTATGACCGACCCCGGCGGCCAGGGTGGCGAGGCTCAAGCGTTGTGAGGCGCCGTTCTTGAAAAACCCGGTCGCCGCAAACGACGCGGTCTGTCCCGCCCGCAAGGTCGGCTGCTCCGGCGCCAAAGTAATGGAAGCCAATGAAAAAGGGGATTCGGACGTCGCGGTAAAAATCGGATTCAGGCGGCTCGCCGACCCATTGCGGATGACCGCGACCGGCCCGGTCGTCGCCCCGGGCGGAACGGTCGCGATGATCTCGGTGTCGCTCCAACCGAGGACCGCGGCCGGCGTTTCATTGAAGGTGACCGTACCCGATTCTTGGAGTCGTCCGAATCCCGATCCCACGATGAGGACCGACATCTCCGAGGGACCGGCGCGGGGAAAGAGGGAAGAGATCATCGGGTGCAAAGGAGAACGGACGGCAAAACGATTATTCGCATTGCTCCGGACCCCATTGACGGTGACGACGATCGGGCCGGTGAGGGCGTCGCTCGGCACCGCGGCGGTCACCTGTGTGTCGGTCCAACGGACAATCGGCACCGGGAGATCATTGAAGGTGACCCTGTTCTCCCCCCGAACGGCCCCGAAATGCGCCCCTTCAAGGGTGAAAAGGCTCGCCGCCGGGCCGGAAGAGGGGGTGAGCGCAGCGATATAAGGAAAGACGATGAACGGGAGGCCGTTGCTCGGCGCTTCATTGACCGTCACGATCACCGGTCCGGTCGTGGCCCCCTCGGGAACCGCCACCCCAATTTCGGAGTCGCTCCAGCGAATCACTCCGGCGGGGACCCCATTAAAAGTAACCCTGCTCGAGGTTTGGGTCGGCCCGAAACCCGATCCCTTCATCGTCACCAAGAATCCGGTGGCATCCGAATGAGGAGGAGAAGCGAGGGCGGACAAAGAGAACAGTCTGGGAGAGGAGGTCGGAGCGACCACCCGAAAGGGATAGTTGTCATTGCTTGCCTCGCCGGCGACGGTGACCACGACCGGACCGCTCGTGGCCCCCTCGGGTACGGTGACGACGACCTCGCTGTCGATCCAACCGATCACCGCAGCCGGGGTGCCGTCGAAGAGGACCCGACTCGATCCTTGTATCTTTCCGAAACCCGATCCGGTGAGGGTGACCGACGTTCCGGAGGGACCGGATGGGGGGGAGAGCGACGAGATCAGCTGCGCCGAGCCTATTCCTGCACTTCCGAACAGAAGGAGCGCAACCCCGAGGGTCAGGCGAAGCGCTTTCAAACGCCTCTTTCGGCTTTCAGTCATCATCGACCTCGGCATTTCGGCTCGGCACATCGGCTCGACGCTTGGAGGAACATAAGAGGATCGCAAAAGAGAGGACGGTCATTGCGACCGTCCCCCTTTTTCAAAACGATCGAAGGGGGGGTCAAGCGTTCAAATAACCATTTCGCGCCTGCTGGCCACCCCCCTTCTGCCTCCTCGGGCGCTCCCGGTACAAGCGGATCAGTTGATGGTGATACTGAACTGCATCGAGGCCGTCTGGCCGTCGTTGCCTCTGACCGTCGCGGTGAAGACATAGGTCCCTCGGGTCGTCGGCGTTCCCGAGATCACGTTATTGTCCTTGCCGGACGAGTTTTGGTGCAATGAAAGACCGGGTGGAAGCTGTCCGGTTGTGATCGTCCAGACCAAGGGGAGACACCCGCCTGGGCTGGTAAACAGATTGGCGGAATAGGCCGTCCCGAGGGTGCCGGCCGGGAGGGTCGAGTTCTGATTGGTGATGGTGAGGGGAAGCGGCGGGTCGATCGTCAGGCTGAAGACTTTCGAGGCGGTGTGGCGTGCGCCGTCGGTGACCTGTACGGTAAATGTCTTGGTTTGGACGGTGGACGGGATCCCGGTAATAACGGTCGACATGGTGGCAAAAGACGACGGCATCGTCAAGCCGGAGGGGAGCGTGCCCGCGCTAACCTTCCACTTGTACGGCGTCGGCCCCGAGCCGCCGCTCGCGGTGAGGAACTGGTTCATCTGGTTGCAGACGTTTCCATTCACCAGCGGAGAGCTTTCATTGATCTGCAGAGGCGCCGCAACCGTGATGGCGGCAAAGAAGAGACCGGGCGCAATCCCGAGCAAAAGTCCGATGACCTTTTTCATCTTGCACCTCCACTTCCGACACGTACTTAAAAAAAGAACCGCCTCATTGCAGCCCTTCTTTCGGATCGCGCGGAAGCCGCTTATTGTGGGTCTTTCTCTTCAACTAACCACTTCCACCTAGTTACCTGCGCATACTATAGTAGTTCGGCAAGAGGTGTCAATGAGAATTTATGAAGAGAAAACGGTCGAGGCTCCGTCCGTAAAGAAGAAGGTGACGGGCCGATCGCTTGAGTCAATTAGGTTGACCGAAGATGAATTGACCTGGGCCGGCAGAGAAAGGTATCATCGAGAAAAGACGGCCGCCTCTCTCTTATATTATTATGGATGTATCCCAAACTGGAGTCTTGATGCAGCATACAGAATATGTCGATCCGGGTTTGGCGCGCGAGCTGATTCTCGACGAGCTCTTTGATCTGTCGCTCTATCAAAAACTGCGGGAGATCTCGGGGCCCGACTTGCGCCCGATGCTCGATGAATTAATCCAGGTCGAGAAAGGCCATTTCACTTTTTGGCAGAATCTCTTCGGGATTGAAATTTCCCGACTCAACGTCGGCCGCCGCCTCAAGCTGTCGCTGATCGTCCTGATCTGCCGCCTCTTCGGCCCGACGGCGATCGATCTGATTTTGGAAGCGATTGAAGTGTACGGCATTCGAAAGTACCTCACCCTCTGGAAGCGGAACAAAGACAATCCGATCGGCCGGGCCGTCCAAGGGGTGTTGGAAGATGAGTTCGGGCATGAAGATGCGATCGTCGGGCGGATGAAAGACCGGATCATCAATCCCGACCGGATTCGAAACATTTTTTTCGGTCTCAACGACGGGATGGTCGAGATCCTCGGCGCGGTGAGCGGCTTCTTCGCCAGCTTCGGACAGAACAGCCTCGTCGTCGTGGCCGGGCTGACGACCGCCGTGGCGGGGGCGCTCTCGATGGCCGGCGGCGCCTATGTGGCGGTCAGCTCCGAGAATGAGGTGAGACGGACCCAAGAAGAGAAGAACCGTTTTTTACAAAAAGAGAGCAACGAAGAACACCGGCCGGAGCCGGCGTTAAGATCGTCGGTGGTCGTCGGCGTCAGCTACTTCGCCGGCGCCGCCTTCCCCCTCCTTCCGGTCCTCTTCGGCGCTCACAATGCTTTTTGGTCGATCGTGAGTGCCGGAACGATGATCATCCTCGTCTCCATTATTTTGTCATTCCTATCCGGGATGAACATAAAAAGGAGGGTGGTGACCAACGTAATCATCATCACCCTCGCCACCGGCATCAGCTATCTCATCGGCGGCGCCGTCCGAAAGCTTTTAGGAATTGCCGTTTGATCAGGGCTTCCGCTTGAACAATCTCTCCCCTCCTCAGCCGTTCGTCCTGATCCGGTCGAAGGACCGTTTCTAAACATCCTTAACCTCCGGACTCAAAATCAACATAGGGCGCCCCCTTCCCTCCCCGACGGTAAATAGCCTATGATGGAAAGGGATTAATTGAACTCTCTTCACATAGAAGGAGCGCGGACGATGGGAAAATTGGGACAGCAACTGGTCGGGCCCGACCGAAAGAATTTGCTGGAGGAGTTGAACCGGGCCTATGCCGACGAATGGTATGCCCACTATAATTATTCTTTTGTGGCCAACATCATCAGCGGCCCGGCGGCGCCGGCGGTCATCCGGGTCCTCCGCCGTAAAATAGCGCAGGCGCTGGCACATGCCAACCGGCTCGCGGAACGGATTATCTCCCTGGGGGGGATGCCGGTCCCGAAGCTGACCGATCTGCCGGAGTATGCCACCGACAAGCCGTTCAAGCTTCCGGAGAATGTCCGCGACATCGACGGCGCCTTAAAAGCGGTGCTCGATGCGGAGCGGACAAGCATCCGGAGCTATCATGCGCTCTATGAAAAGACCGAGAAGAACGATCCGGTCACCCATGCCCTGGTTCTCGAGTTCCTCCGAGATGCAGTCGTGGGGGAAGAGGAGCTCGAGCGGACCCTTGGAGAGCCGGCCCCGGAAATGGATGGGAAATAAGGAAGCAAATTGATCGGCGACCAACGGCGATACCGCTGATGGACTGACTTAAAAAATATACATTAATTAAGATGCTCCTTCCGGCCAAAGACGATTTCGATATACCGATGATCGGTCCATATTGTCATCGGCCGCTGCGAACGGACCATTCACGGTATGGGCGTCTGTCTGTACGACTCAACGGCTCACCGGCCCCTTTATTGATTGGAGAAAAAGATGGGATCTTATCCGATGGCGGTTCTGAAGTTCAGCTGGGCCGACACCCCCTATACCAATGCCACGCCGAACAATTTGACCGACAGCGATGCCGTGATCAACCGTCTCTTTTTTCCCCTCTCCCTCTCCTGGTGGGGGATCGCCGAGTATTGGCAGTACTGCACCTTCGGCACGATCAACCTACAGGGAACGCAGGTCTTTCCCTGGCGCAAGCTCTCCGGGATGAACGCGCCGACCGGCCCCGGACAGTACACCCGCTTTCAGCTGATCAATCAGGCGGTGAAGCAGGCGACGGCGGAAGGGTGGCCGCTCGATCAATTCAAAGGGATCGTCCTCTGGGTGGCGCCGACGGCGAGCAATCCGCAAGATGCCGGATCGGGCGCGCAGAGCATCAATGGGAAATCTTGGTGTGTCTTGATGGAGAGCAGCAACCACGACTTCTACGCCCACGAGTTCGGCCATGCGATGTGCTTCAAACATGTCTGGGGGACCCCTCCGGGCGCCGTGGCGCTGCCGGCCATTTATCAAGATCCCTACTGCGTGATGGCGGCGCAGACCTATCAAGGGACGACGCCGACCTTTTCGATTCCACCCGACCCGAACGGTCCTCCTTCCGGCGATCCCTTCTGGGCCAGCCTCGCGCCGATGCCGGCGGCCGCCTCCGTCTATAACGAGGTGGCCGACTTCGCCGCCTCGCACCATGTCTTTCAGATCGGAACGGTCGTGGCGAACTGGCAGCGCTCGCTCACCTTGCGTGCGCGCGACCTGACGCAGGGGAACAACCCAGTCCTCGCCGTCGCACAGGCCGGCCCGGGGATGACCGGCGGCCGGCTCGCCTATCTGATCGAATTACGCCGATCGAAAGACTGGGACCGGGGGATGAACGCGGCCGGATCGACGACCGCCCCGCCGAGCGGGCTCGTGATTCATTCGCTTCAAAATTTGGACGAGTACCCCAACGCCACCCCCGACCTCGACACCAATCCGAAGGTCGTCTACGAGGGGAACTTCCCCCTGCCGCTGACCGGGGGGGACGCCGACTGGCACTCGAACAGCGGCGATTTCGTGGTGCGGGTCGACAAAGTCGCCGACGATTTAAGCTGGGTGGAGCTGACGGTCGGCGGCGCCGATCTCCTGACGGCCGGCGCCGTCACCGTCGATGTGGCTGTCGGCGGCAACAGCGCGTTGGTCGAAGAAGGGGTGGAAGAGGATGTTCCGGTCTTCATCTGCGGCCGCGGCACCTATCATTTCTACATCGATCATCAGCAGACCCAGCTGACCTGCACCGCAACCGCCTTCGGATATGACAATCCGCAATTCGCTTGGCAGGTGAACGGTGTCGCCGTCCCGCCGGCTGGCGGCCTGATTCACGTTCCGGTCGTGGCGACCTTTCCCCGTCCGAAGAGCGAGACGACCGGAACGAGAAACGCAGCTTTGATCTGCAACCGGTCTGGGAACACGCTCGTGCTGACGGCCGATCCGAACGATGGGAACTACAGCCTTGAAATTCAGGCGACGGTGACGGAGGGGAACCCGATCGCCAGCCCGGCCCCGCCGAGCAGCGGGAAGATTTTTAAGCAGGTGAAGACGATCCTCATCAGCTGGGAGAAGAAGTACTACGACGACGTGGCCGCCTGCGTGAAGCGGGTCCGCGACATCAATCAGAAATACGCAAAGAGCAAACGATGGCCGGGCCTGAATCCGGGCGATCCGGTGACGCGCGTGCGACTCATTTTAGATTTGATGCAAGAGGGCTTGAAAGAATCCAACCCGATTCTGGTGGAACAGATCAACCGAACCTTATCCACCCTTTCACAGACCGCCCGGCGGCAGAGAGAACGGCGGTAGCCGAAAGGGAATCCGGCGCCGATTAAGCACTTCACGGGCGCTTAAGGGTACGCTTAGACCTTCACAACCGGTTTGACTGTTTTTAAAAGGTTGAAGGGAGCGCGCGACGCGGCCGAAAAGCGCGCTGTATTGAATCGGGACCGAGATGAAATCGTCGAGCGGTATGTCGGCCCAATCGAACGACTCCTCCATCGATTCACGGATCAATCCGATGATCGGGGGGATGCTGAAGTGACGCTCTTCTCTTTTTTGAGATGACGCTCGCCGCCACCGCGGTTCCGAGAGAGTGCTCCCAAAGCCCGACGACGTTTTTTTCCATCATCTCGAAGATCGACGCACTCAGGAACAGCCCTTTGACGACGTTTATGCCAAGAAGGATCTTGAGTATACATTAAAGATGTCGATCTTGGTAGAGATGCGCGATTGAATTTTCGTTTGGGCGCTTTTTAAGGAGAAAGGCGCCATGGATGGGATGAATGATATCGGGCTATGAGAAAAATGCGTTCTCATTACCTTCGTAACGTTTGCAAAATAAAAAATACAAAACAGAAAGCCCCGTTCACCTTTCGATGAACGGGGCTCTGTTTTTAATCCGGCAGCGTCCTACTTTCCCACACCCTCGCGGGTGCAGTATCATCGGCCCAGGAGGGCTTAACTTCCGTGTTCGGAATGGGAACGGGTGTGGCCCCTCCGGTATTGCCACCGGAAATTCAAATTGTATTGACAACTGAATATGGGTGATCCAAAGGATCTATCTAACAAGCAAGCAGCAAGACTGAATCTATCGGAAGCAAATATAATGGTCAAGCCTCACGGTCGATTAGTACGGGTTAGCTCAAAGCCTCACAGCTCTTTCACACCCCGCCTATCTACCCCGTAGTCTACGGGGGACCTTCAGTGCCTTACGGCAGGGAAATCTAATCTTGGGGTAGGTTTCCCGCTTAGATGCTTTCAGCGGTTATCCTTTCCGAACATAGCTACCCGGCGCTGCCCCTGGCGGGACAACCGGCACACTAGAGGTCCGTTCAACCCGGTCCTCTCGTACTAGGGTCAACTCCCCTCAAATTTCCTCCGCCCACAACAGATAGGGACCAAACTGTCTCACGACGTTTTGAACCCAACTCTCGTACCGCTTTAACGGGCGAACAGCCCGACCCTTGGGACCTACTTCGGCCCCAGGATGCGATGAGTCGACATCGAGGTGCCAAACCGCGTCGTCGATGTGAACTCTTGGACGCGATAAGCCTGT
>JACQEZ010000002.1 GCA_016200325.1 Candidatus Manganitrophaceae bacterium | reverse complement strand
TCGTATTGAAGGGAAACCCTCCCGTCGGCTTCCCCTGCATCCAATTGTTCGGAACCGTCCAGATGTCCAGATAGCGGGTGTAGTTGGAGATCCCCAGGTAATGGGTGAAGCAATCTTCGCTCGCCTGCCGGCTACTGGTGATCATGATTGGGAGGTCAATTGCGTTGTCTTTAAAATACTTCGCCTTCTTGTAAACATTCGACCAGGCAGTCGAGGCCGCCCCGGTGTAGGTCCGATTGCATCGCCGGACCCCGCCCACGGAGGGATAGGGAGGCTCGTCCCAGAGATAATAGAAGAGTTGGGATTTCCATCCATTGTCGGCGATATGCCGGACATAATCTTTGTAATAGGCGACCGACTTCACCCCGGTGCTGCTCAACCCTGTTCCGTCCCGCATCCGGGCGCGGGTCAGTTTTGTTCCCGGAAGTTTTCCGTTCGGGAGGAGGTTCGGATTCCTGCCGTTGAGAAACTCCGGATAGCGCTGATTACAGCCGGTTGAGATCGCCGGGAGCGACCAGTTGATCTTTCCGAGGGTGCTGTTCCAGGCCGGCACCGGCCAAATGATATTTTCATTCGAAACATGGTGGAGAAGCAGCTCTTTCGTATAGAGGCAGAGGAGTTCCCACTGCTTGGCATCTCCAATGGCAGCCGTCCCGTAATGGCCGGTCTTCACCTCTCCGATTCCGACCACATAGGCGGTTTTGAGGGAAGGGACGGAAGGGAGGTCGAAATCACGGACCGTCAATCGGATCGGAATATTCGCAGCGACACGCCCGCCGACGGTGACCTGGGCAGTCCCTTTGTAGAGGCCGGCGGGGGTTCCCTGTGGAACATAGAGATCGACCCAGACCCCCTGCTTCCGGCCGGCGGCAATATTAAAGGGAAAAGCCGCGGTCGTCTCCCCCGGCATCCTTCGGACCTCGCCGAAGTACTCATCGACCTTCGGAACGAGGCCGTCGGGCCAGAGTCCCGGCTTCGCGGCCGAAGAAGAGAGCTTGGTCGAAACAATGGAGAGATAATGCTCCCGATAAATGACCGCGTTCTTCGGCCGGCCGTTGGCCCAGGAGAGGATCGTGTTGCCTTGGTCGTCTTTTAAATCGCTGACGGTGACATTCACCTGGGAGACCGACGAGGCCGCCGGTGCGGCGATAAAAATTTGGAACGGCTCGAATTCATTCCGCGCCGCCGAGAGGGCCACCCCCCCCTGGGCGCAGCCATTGGCCGAGCAGAGGTCGGCGCCCGCCGGGATCGGATCTCCCGTCGTTCCGCTGTTCGCCTGGCGGAGCTTCTCCATGCCGCTCCCCCACCAAATCGTTTGTGCATCGGCAAAACTGTTGCAAAGAAAAAAGACCGCCACTCCGAAAAACCATCCTTGCCATCGTTTCATTGACCTTCCTTTTACAAAAAGGTAAAAAATATGACCAAGGAGCATCGAACGAATTCCACCCGGCCGTCCGGATGAAACAACGCATGAAGAGCTTACAAAGGATCCAATGGCATCCCTCCTTTATTGAGAACGCGCCTCGCTTCACAGGGACAGCCGGTCTTTTAGAAGACAATCCGGCGCACCGCGACAGATGGGCGAACGGGAAGAACAATGCAGAGCACCGGTGCCTCTCTCAGGCGCAAAAGCGCCGGCGGGTCACCCTTCCGTACCAGAACTGTTTTTGATTTAAGTCAGCGGATCAGGAGGAACAGGAAGAGATTTTTTCAGAGTGGGAGGAGATTCGCGTTTAGCATCTCGGAGATCAAAATCATTTCATTGCAAAGATAGCAGAAAACGCTCTGTAGGCTATTGGGATTTGGCCTTACAGCCCATGCATAAAAAGCCTTAGACTGGCCGTAATGCCTGGTTCACCCTTAAAGGCAACGCCTATGATACCCATATGGGATGGACGGCGAAGAGGAAGACGCGACGAAGCGTCTCTCCGTCATCGACAAAATATCTTTTATTAAAAGAGTGGCATGCAATCAGCAAGCAATCATTAATCCATGCTGAGCAGCCAAGCGGCGGCGAGAGTCCATCTCGAGCGATCATGGCGGTCTTAAAGAGCGTCGTCCCCACTTTCCCATTGATTCCGATACGGCACTAGGGGTATCATCCGAGTAATGCAAATGGCACGGTTTCTAACCGTCATAATCAGGTCAACGCATCCACCACATAGAAAAGGGAGGTCCGAGAGATTTAGATGAACAGACGCGCATGGGGTGACGAACGTTTTCAGATGTCGGTATCGCTTTGGTTGATTGCATTGGGGCTTGTTTTCCTCTCTGTCCCGCCGGCAAACGCTGCGGATGGAAAGGGGGAGGCGAAGCTAGACGGTCGTGTCGCGGCACTCGAAGCCCAGGTGAAAACCTTGCTGTCGCGGGTTCAAGAGATTCATAAGCAGAATGAGGCGCAGCAGTCGCAAATTCAGGCGTTGAAGACGGAAAACCAAGCGCTCACGACGAAGCTCGGCTGTCTGTCCAAAGAGGGCGATGAGGTCTTCTTCACCGGTTGCAATGTGAATATCCGCAATGGACTCGGCAACACCTCGACCAAAAATGGCCTCGGAAATCTCATCATCGGATACAATGAAAAACAGCAGGAAAAGACCGCTTCGCCGAACGACCGGAGCGGCTCTCACAACCTTGTGATCGGTGTCAAACATACCTACAGCAACTACGGCGGCTTCGTCGCCGGATCGAACAACATCATCAGCGGAAGCTTTGCCAGCGTCAGCGGCGGGGGAGGAAACACCGCCGGCGGAAAGTTCTCCAGCGTCAGCGGCGGCGGGGCCAACATCGCCGGGGCGGACTATGCGAGCGTCAGCGGCGGGGCCTACAACAGCGCCAACTCCGACTCCAGCAGTGTCAGCGGGGGTCACCACAACACCGCCGACTGCTGTTACGCCAACAGCGTCAGCGGCGGGGGAGACAACCTCGCCCGGGGCACCTCGTCCAGCATCAGCGGCGGCGGCGGGAACAAAGCGATCGGCTATTTATCGAGCATCAGCGGCGGAAGCCGCAATACCGCCGGCGATGAGCAGGGCCTAAAACCGGGAGCGAGTGTCAGTGGCGGGGAAAACAACGCGGCAAACGGCACATTCAGCAGCGTAAGCGGAGGCGGGGCCAACAAAGCGATCGGCTATTTATCGAGCATCAGCGGCGGAAGCCACAACACGGCCGGTGAAGCACAGGCGGCGAGCTCGGGGGCGAGCGTCAGCGGGGGGGACAACAATACGGCCACCGGCGCCTTTAGCAGCATCAGCGGGGGGAACAATTTGACGGCAAAGGGAGAGGATTGCTGGCGAGCGGGCGGCCTCAAACATGGCTGTTAACCGACGATGCGTCGTCTGTTCGCTGGACGTTTCTCAAAAGTGAATCGGGAAAGGGTCTTTTACCCTTTCCCGGCATGGACCGTTCCCCACGGCCGCGGTCCGAAAGGCGCTGAGGATGCCGGTCAATCGTGGCGGGGTGGTGGGCGCCTCCATCGGCCCTCGCCGTCTGATCTCAGCCGACTGGGATGAGATGGACGGAAGAGGCTTTGATGACCGCCGTAATTTCGGCACCCGGTTGAAGGGAAAGCTCCTCCACCGCTTGGCGGGTGACCAAGGCGGTGAGCGGGAACCCACAGTCGATCGCAACCCGAACCTGCGCACCGACCGGAATCAACTCTTGAACAAATCCACGAAGCCGGTTGCGGGCGCTGCTCTGCGCCGGCTCTCCCCGCTCCAGAACCACCTCTTCGGCACGGATTGAGACGAAACAGCGGCCGCCGGGGGGGGGCTCTCCGACGGCGACCAGCCGTCCCTTCCCAAGCTTCAACACCAATCGCTCCGCCGACCCATCGACCACCTGCGCAGGGAGGAGGTTCTCGACGCCGACAATCTTCGCCACCTCGGGGCTGGCGGGGCGGCTGAAGAGCGCCAGCGGCGGACCTTGTTGAAGAATGGCCCCTTCGGAGAAGATCATCAAATCCTCCCCCAACGTCATCGCATCGACGAGATCGTGCGTGACCACCAGGACCACCGCCCCGGTCTCCTCCACCCACCGCTTCACCTCTCCCCGAACGGCGGCCCGCGTTCGAAGATCGAGCGCGGAGAAGGGTTCATCCAACAATAAGAGCCGCGGCCGCGGCGCCAGCGCGCGCGCCAAGGCAACCCGCTGTTGCTCGCCGCCGGAGAGGGCTCCTGGAAAGCGATCCTCTTTCCCGATTAATTGAAACCGGTCGATCCAACGACGAACCGTCTCGTCGTTTTCCGCACGGCTCCGTCGGCGCAGGCCGTAGATGATATTTTCACGCACCGTCAAATGGGGAAAGAGCGGGTAATCTTGGAAAAGAAGGCCGACCGAGCGTTTCTGCGGCGGGAGAGAGATCGCGCGCGCGCCGTCGAACCAGACCGCGTCGCCATAGCGGATCTCCCCCCGCTCCGGTGCGAGAAGCCCCGCCAGACAATGAAGCAGGGTGCTCTTGCCGCTCCCGGAGGGGCCGAAGAGGACGACGATCCGGGGCGCATCGAGCGGAATCGAAAAAGCGGTTTTAAGCTGCCTCCCCTGGGAAAGGGGGGTATGAAGATCAACGGTCAAATCCACCGACGGCCCCCCGCTTTCGATTCAGATACGATACGACCGAGAGAAAGAGAAAGGAGAGAACAAGAAGAACCAGCGCCGTTTCCGCCGCCGCCCGGTGATTGAGCGCTTGGACCTGATCGTAGAGATCGATCGAAAGGGTCCGCGTGGCCCCCGGTATACTTCCACCGACCATCAAGACGACGCCGAACTCCCCCAGGGTATGGGCGAAGCTGAGGATGAAAGCGGTCAGGATACCATTTCTCGACAGCGGCAGAACGATCCGGAGAAAGGTCCTCCCGCGCGACTCTCCGAGAACCCACGAGTTCTGAACGAGCCGCGGATTCACCGCCGAGAAGGCGGTCGCCAACGGCTGCACGGCGAAAGGGAGAGAATAGAGGATCGAGGCGATCAAAAGGCCGCCGAACGTAAACGGCAGAGTCGTCCCAAAAATCGCTTCATAAAACGATCCGAGCGGACTGCGCGGACCGAACGCCACCAGAAGATAAAAACCCAACACCGTCGGAGGAAGGATAATCGGCAGGGCGACGACCGCCTCGACCAAAAACTTCCAGCGCCACCGAGAGGTGACGATCCAATAGGCCAGCGGAATGCCGATGAGCAAGAGGAGAATCGCGGTGAAGGAGGCGAGCCGGATCGAGAGCCGGAAAGCTTCCCAATTCATTTCGCCTCCGCAGGAAGGGTAAACCCATAACGCTCTAAGATCGCTCTTCCCGCTCTCCCCCTTACGAAATCGATCAGCGACTGCGCCCGTTCCTTTTCTTTGCTTCGACGCAAGACGACCACCGCCTGATGAAGCGGCGGGTAAGAATCGACCGGGACGGGCCAGAGCCGTCCCTGCGCTTTCATCGGTGCGGCGCTTGCGTGGGAGAGGGAGAGGAGGGCAATCTCCGCATTTCCGGACTGAACAAATTGGGCCGCTTGGGAGATGTTTTCACCGAGGACCAAGCGAGATTGAACCCGATCGTAAAGCCCCGCCGATTGCAGCGCGGCGACCGCCGCCTTGCCGTAGGGAGCGTGCGTCGGATTGGCGATGGCAATTTTTCGAACCGTCGGATGGAGGAGCGCCTGCATCCCCTCCTGCGCAAGATCGATCGGGGAATCGTTCGGAACCCAGAGAATCAGCCGGCCGGTGGCATATCGATCGAAAGATTCAGGGAGCGCAAGCCCCGCCTCGATCAGCCGCTTCGGATAACTCTCATCGGCCGAGAAAAAGAGATCGAACGGCGCACCCGCCATGATCTGGGCGACGAAGCTCCCGGAGGCGCCGAAGGAGATCTTCACGACACTGCCGGTCGCTTTCTCGAAGGCGGAAGCGATCTCGCCGAGGGCGAACTGAAGGTCGGAGGCGGCGGCGAGGGTGAGGGTCGGCTGGGATTCCGCAGGGGTCAACGGTGCGGTGGCAAAGAGTGAGAGGAGAACCAAAAACAAAAGTGGAAGGATCCGGTTCACTTCTTTACTCCTTTTTTTACTCCTTCGAGTCTATTTAGTAGATCTCAAAGGCACCCTTTTACAAGCCCGCGCGAATGCGCGTTCTCCTCCAAGCATGCTCCGCCGATTGAAGAATCGTCCCGGCTTTTGCTCAACGCTGGCCTGTCGCACCGAAAACGGAATTTGCTTCAGCCGGTTTTAACAAAAGTCCTTAGCTCTTTGAACCAGAAGAGAACCACTTCTCTGGAGTACGCCGCGTTCCTTCGGCTCGTGGAGGGAACGACGAAAACCCGGCTCTCTCCGATTCGATCCGGTTTCGCCCCCGGTCCGTCTTTCCGCCCGAAAAGCGCGCGAAAGGCGGTCAGTCCGTTAAAGCAGACCACCTTGGGACGCCACATCGCGATTTTATTCCGAACGACGGTTGCCCCCGTGTCAAACTCCTCCCACGCCAGATCGGACGCGCGGTCGCTCGAGCGTTTGACGACATCGGTCAACCCGATGCCGAGTCGCACGAGCTTCCAGTCGTCTTCCGGCTGGAGTGCTTTGGGAATGAGGCCGCTCTCATAAAGCATCGGCCAGAAAAGATTGGTGGTGCGGGCGTAGTAATGTCCGACTTCCGCCGAATAGGTGCCGGGGTTGATCCCGACGAAGACGAGCTCAAGATCCGCTTCTAGAATGTCGGGGAGCGACGGCATGATGGGGAGGGTCTCACTCCGATTGGCCCGGCCGGAGCGGCTCGTGGCAGACTTCGCAATGGAAGGCGTCGGGATCATTCTGATGACGGCACTCGGGACAAGCCAGGTAGCGAAGCTTCGAAGAGGGGAATTCGGTCAGACACTTGTCGCACCACGGCATGGCCGGATCGTTCTCATGACCACATTTTTGGCATTTCATAACAGACCTCGAAGAAAAAAATAGGCTGACCTGATTTTATCAGATCAGCCTATTAAAAGAAATCAAGATGACTTATTTCCCGACGACGATCGTCTCCTTAAAGCCGACCTTCGAGATCTCAAACCCATTCTTCAGCTCCGTAATGGTGACCATCTTGATGGCGTGATGCTTGGCCAAATCGTCGCAGATTCCGACACAGATCTCGCAGCCTTTGCACCGATCGACAGCAATATAAGCGCTGTTTCTCACCGAGTCATAAAGAATGGTGTTCGCCTCGGGACAGAACTGTGTGCATAGGCGACACTTCGTTGCTCCACAAATATCAATATCGACATCCGCGACTGAATACATCCAACATCCTCCATCTATTTAGATGTGGGGCCTGTGCGGCAACGGAAGAAAAAGGGCTCCCATGCCCCACGCCCGCGGCTCGGCCAGGCAAAGCCTGCTCCGCGCCTTTATTTCTATAAATTAGGGTCCGTCACATTCGCCAAGACAGCTGCTCTCTTTTATTCTTTCTGAACCAGCCTGGCTCCAGACTCCTACCTCTTACACACTTGCTTTTATCAGCTTGTCCGAGGCGGTGACCCGGTCTTTCTGCCACTGATTCCATCCCTGCTCGATCGCATACTCATGGGCCGCCTGGACCACCGCGAAATTCTTCGCCACCAATTCGGCTTTTTTTGCGAACTTCTTCTCGATGACGTTGTCCAGAGAGGCAGTTCCGCCGGAGACGACAAATCCTTTTCCGAGAAAACGCTCTTTCACCGACTGCTCCAACGATTTGAGATCGGGCATCTGGATAATCCCTGCGATCGCGCCGCACATCGCCATGTTCGTCGCCAGATCGGTCCCACCGACTTCGTTGGCGATCTTCGTCGCGGGGATGTAGCAGATCTTCGCGTTATTTTCTTCCAGCTCGCGGACCTGATCCGGAATCATCGGGACGGGGGTATCGCTGTTGATCAAGACCACCCCATCTTTCTTTAACCCCCAATAGAACGGCATGGTGTACGACTTACCGTGGGTGATCACCTGCGGATGGAAAATCATGATGATGTTCGGATAAATGATCTCTCCGATTTCATAAATCTTCCCCGACGCGATTCGGACGTAGCTTTCGACCGGCGCCATCCGTTTCTCAGATCCGAAGAAGGGGACCAGCGTGCTCTCCCCTTTTCCGATGATCACCCCGTTGCTTAAGATATGGGAGGCGGTTACCACCCCCTGACCTCCGATACCCGCCATGCGGATGTTAAATCGCTTTACTCCCGTATCAATTGCGGCCATGCTCAACCTCCTCGTTTACTTGGTCTCTTGGGATTCCGCCTTCTCAGCAGGACCCTTCAGCTTGCGACGATCGGCTTCCGTCTTCTCCCAGTAGGCTTTTGCCTCGTCGGTGAAGTATTCCATGAATCCGTACCGATCTTTCTCGACCATCCGGGCATCATCCATCACCTTCGGTGTCGGAATCGCATACTCGATGTTGCAGGAAGTATACGCCTGGATGTAGGTCGGGCCGACTTCGCGAGCAATCAAGACCGCTTTCCGAATCGTCGTGGCGACGCGGGTCGGATTGGTCGGGGCGATCCGAGCGATGTAGGCGACCCCGGAAGTCTTCGCAAGACCGATCATATCCATCTTCTCGAACTTCTTTCCGTTTGGGGCCATCTTCAAGACCATCCCCTTTTGGGTCATTCCGCTCTCTTGTCCGCCGGTATTGCCGTAGACTTCATTGTCGAGCATGACAGTGGTGAACTTCTCTTTCCGGAACCAGGAGTGCATCACCGCCGAGAAACCGATGTCGGCCAAACCGCCGTCTCCCGCCATCACGATGACATCCTTCGGCTTGTCTTTGAACCGGACCGAGAGACCGCGCTTCAACCCGCTGGCCACCGCATTGGTGTCGCCGTAGTTTCCATAGACGAAGGGGATCGCCGCCTGGCTCAAGGCCAACCGCCCACAGCCGGCCGTTCCGATGATGACCGAATTCTCGACACTCGGCAGCGCGAGGAGGGCGACCCGGATAAAAAGGGTCATTGCACAGCCGGCACACATCGGATGCTCTTCGAGAATTTCCTTAAAAGAGCCGAGCTCCGAGACTTTTCGCTCTTTCGTGAACGGACCGTTTTCGACGAGATCCTGATATTCCTTCGGTAAAAACTTCTGGAACCCTGGAGAGACGCGAACTGTTTCTAAAGCCATGAGAGAACCTCCTATTTACCGTCTGTTTGGCGTACCCATAATATATTCCAAGATTAACTCTGTCGGCATCGACATCCCACCGAACACCCTCGGCCCGGAAATCACCCGCTCGCTTCCTCGAATGGTCGACTTGACCTCTTTGGCCAGCCAGCCGACATAATTGAACTCCGGGACAATAATTTTTTCAGCATGGTCGAGCGCCGCCCGCACCTCGTCCGCCGGGAAGGGCCGGACCGATTTAATCTTCACCAAACCGACTTCAAGCCCCTGCTCGGCCGCCTGTCGGACCGCTTCACGGGACTGAGACACAGCCGAGCCCGAAGCAACGATCATGATTTTTGCTTTCGGATTAACGACCTCGATCAGTCCGCCTAACCAGCGATCGATCCACTTCCGGGAACGCTCCTGCGCCGCCCAGATCTCCTGCTGCCAAGAGGCGTGCATCTGATAGGAGATGAAGTTCGACTTTTGAATCGGCGCATCGCGGGAGATACGGATCGGCGGATTTTCGTTATCCATCATCGGCACCGCTTCATGGTAACAGTCCCGAGGAGGAAGCTTAATATCGGCCGCGGGAAGCGAGACCCAGCCGCGCGCATGGGTGACGAAGAATCCGTCCACCGCCACGGCGACAGGGAGGGTCACCTCCGGCTTCTCGCCGATCATAAACGCCGCAAGCGAATAATCATAGAAATCTTGTTGGTTTTCGGCATGGAAAAGAAGACAGCCGGTGTTCAGCATGTAGGAGAGCTCGACGTTATCGGGCTGAATCGCCAACGGGGCGTTGATCACCCGGCACATAATTAAAAGAACCGCCGGCAGGCGTCCGCCCGGCCAGGAGGAGATGACCTCCAAACCTCTCATCAAACCCGGTCCGGCGGTCGCGGACAAGCAGCGGACCCCGGAGCGGGATGCGCCGGCGATGGCCGACATCACACCATACTCTTCTTCACCACGATAATAATCTTTGACATACCCCTCGGCATAGAGATAGCCGACCTGCTGCATCGTTTCGCTCTGAGGGGTGATCGGATAGGAGATCGCCACATCAACATTGGCCCGCCGGATCGCCTCTTTCGCCG
Source organism: Candidatus Manganitrophaceae bacterium (assembly GCA_016200325.1). Lineage (NCBI taxonomy): Bacteria > Pseudomonadati > Nitrospirota > Nitrospiria > Candidatus Troglogloeales > Candidatus Manganitrophaceae > Candidatus Manganitrophaceae bacterium. Next base: position 6,684 of record JACQEZ010000002.1, on the reverse strand, counting down.
CCTCGCTCCCGGTAATGAACGTCTTCTCACGGGGTGCCTGCAAAAAGAGATAGTCGGGATCGACCACCCGCTGCGCCGCCGCCCCCTTCTTCGCCTCTTTGGTAGGCGCCGGGGCTGCAGTGATCACGTCTCCCTGGGGATTGGTTTTAACCTCTTCTCCGAGTCCTTCGCTCATTATTTGGTGACCTCCTTCTTAAGGGGCTCCCCAGAAACATTCTCTTTGGGGCCAGAATCAACAACTAAAAATCAACAGAGAGTTATTCCTCGTTCTCGTCCAACCCTTTTTCCAAATCGTGCGAGAAACCGGCCTCGACCATCTCTTCCGCAGGCTTTACCATATTCGCGCCCGTCAAGCCGGCAATTTGGGCCCATCCGGAGGGGATAATTCCTTGTCCTTCGTATAAGGGCTTGACCCCGTTCTTCTTCACCCGTCTCAGCGTCTCGGCAAAGTTCTTCAGCTTTTCGGCGGTAAAGTTGGGAACGGAGGCCATGGCATCTTCATGACCCGCCTCGGCGCAGAGGGCGATGGTATAACAGTTCGTTCCCGCGCGGATCATTTTGAGAGTGATGTTTGCGAAATGGCAATGGACGCCGATAAAGATGCACGCTTCGATTTTATTGTGCCAGATGGTGAGATTCGGATGGCAGGGATTGATCACCGCTTCCGGATCGATTTTCGGATAGATCGGACGATAATCCGGCATCGGGATGATTCGAACGCCGGGGATCTCATTTGCCACATCAAAAAAAGGAGCCGACTTCTCAATCGTATGGTCATTCCATCCCCAGAGCATCAGCGGACCGGGGAAAAGGGTCGGATTCTTCCGCGTCAGCATGGCAATGGCGGCCGCTTCCATCGCCTTTTCTTCAGGAACAATTCTTCCCTCGACCAAACCTTCCCCATCCTCAGGAAGATGGATTCCCATAATGGCTGCGGCGGGGGGGAGCAGCCCCTCGGGACCTGTAACAACACGGTAGGCTGGCTCTTGCGTCTGATTCATCACAACTCCTTATTTTTCCTAGAAAATACTCTCGGTTTTTTTAGTGGACCGGCCCGCAGGATATGTCGAAAATATGGGTTCATGATAATACACGGCTGTAATCCTTGTCAAATCAAAAATCACGCCAAAAACGCTTTTTTATCTATTTCTTAGCTGATCGCTTCCGCTCCAGATCGCTGAGGTATTTCTTGCGAAGCCGGATCGTTTGAGGGGTCACTTCGAGGAGCTCATCATCCGCGAGAAACGCGATCGCCTCTTCCAGACTCATTTTCCTCGGCTGGGTGAGCACCAACGCATCTTCGGCGGTGGAAGATCTGAAATTGGTCAGATGCTTTTTCTTTGAGGCATTGACGACCAGATCGTTTGCGCGGGAGTGCTCTCCGATCACCATTCCCTCATAGATCTTTTCTCCGGGGGCGACGAAGAGGACCCCGCGCTCCTGAATATGGTGGAGCGAGAAGAGGATCGCTTCGCCGGTTTCCATCGAAATCAGCGCCCCCTTGGTTCGGGATGAGATCTCTCCCTTATACGGCTGAAAGGAGGAGAAGGTGTAGTTCATGATCCCGGTCCCGCGGGTGGCGGTCAAGAATTCGGAGCGATAGCCGATCAGACCCCGGGAGGGAACCTCGAATTCAAGACGGACATGCGAACCATGCGCACTTCCCATATTGACCATCTCCCCGCGCCGACGGCCCAACCCCTCCATCACGGTTCCGATGTAGGTCTCTTCAACGTCGAGCCAGAGCCGTTCAATCGGCTCATGGGTTTGCCCCTCAACCTCTTTCAAAATAACGGTCGGTCGAGATACGGCAAACTCATATCCTTCCCGTCGCATCGTCTCGATTAAAATCGAGAGATGAAGCTCTCCCCGTCCCGATACCTTAAAGATGTCGGTGCTGCCGGTCTCTTCGATCCGGAGCGCGACGTTGGAGCGGAGTTCCCGATAGAGCCGCTCGCGCAGGTTTCGGCTGGTGACGAACTTTCCCTCTTTCCCGGCGAACGGAGAGGTGTTGACCATAAAATTCATCGAGATCGTCGGCTCGCCGATGGAGATGGTCGGAAGCGCCTCAGGGGTATTCGGATCGGCGAGCGTTGCGCCGATCTGCGTCTCCTCAAAACCGGCCACGCCGATGATCTCGCCGGCCGCCGCTTCAGGCAGCTCAACTTTTTTCAGCCCTTCGTACCCGATGATTCGGCTGACTTTTCCTTTCACAATCTCTCCGCCGGTTTGGATGAGCGCCAAAGGCTCTCCGACTCGGATTTTTCCTCTGAAGACCCGGCCCAGCGCGATGCGGCCGACGAAATTATCATAGTCGAGAGAGGTCACCAACATCTGGAGCGGCGCCGTCGCATCGCCCGGAGGAGGGCTGACCCTCGAAATGATCGTTTCGAACAAAGGCGAAAGATCGGTGGAGGTGTCTTCCAAGTTCATCTTGGCAAAACCGGCTTTCGCTGAAGCATAAACGATGGGGAAATCGAGCTGATCGTTGTCCGCTTCCAATTCGAGAAAGAGTTCGATCACCTGATCGACCACCTCTTTGGGCCGCGCGTCGGTGCGGTCAATTTTGTTGATCACGACGATCGGACGAAGGTGAAGCTCAAGCGCTTTTCTCAAAACAAACTTCGTCTGAGGCATCGCCCCTTCAAAGGCATCGACCAAGAGAAGGACGCCATTGACCATATTGAGGGTCCGCTCGACCTCTCCGGAGAAGTCGGCATGGCCCGGGGTGTCGACGATATTGATCTTGAAATCCTTATAATGGACCGAGGTGTTCTTCGCTAGGATCGTGATTCCCCGCTCGCGCTCGAGATCGTTCGAGTCCATCACCCGCTCAACCATCCCTTCATGCGACTTGAAGGCGCCCCCTTGACGGAGCATCTTGTCGACCAACGTCGTCTTGCCGTGGTCGACGTGCGCGATGATCGCGATGTTTCGGATATCTTCTCTCAATTTGGTTTGGATTTCGGCCTTCATCCTTCTATCGATTCCCCTCAAAAAAAAACCCCAAAAGCTTGGGGTTTAGTGAACACACTCAGACCCAAAATAGAACGTGACCTGGATTATAACATTCAGGGGTCCCTTCGTCAACCATTTTACGTCAAGGGTATCCCGTTGCCGTAAAAAAGTCGCCATCAATCAACGCGAAAACTTACTTCGTCAATCGATCGAGCGCTTCCTCATACTTTTGGCTCGTCTGCTCCACCACCGAAGGGGGAAGATGGGGCGGGGGCGGATTCCCGTTCCAGTGGATCGAGAGGAGATAATCCCGAACATATTGTTTGTCAAAGCTCGGCTGGCCTGTTCCGGGCTGATAGGTATCCATCGGCCAGAAGCGCGACGAATCGGGGGTGAGGAGCTCGTCGATCAAAATCGGGCGCTTCGTTTTTGGATCGAGGCCGAACTCCATTTTGGTATCTGCGATGATGATGCCGCGCGCTTCCGCATGCGCCGCCGCTTTCTTGTAAATATTCAGACTTGCGGTGCGGACCTCTTCCGCTAAGGCCGCTCCGACCTTCGACTTCATCTCATCAAACGGAATATTGATGTCATGGGTCCCCATCGGCGCCTTGGTCGAGGGGGTAAAGATCGGCTCCGGAAGCCGCGCCGATTCGACCAGTCCCGCCGGCAGCTTCTCGCCGCAGACCGTTCCGCTTTTCTGATACTCCTTCCATCCTGACCCGGAGAGATAGCCGCGAACGATGCATTCGACCGGCAGCGGCTCGGCCTTCCGGACCAACATGCTCCGCCCTTCCAATACGTCGCGATGGGGCTGGCACTGTTTCGGGAAGCGGTCGAAGTCGGCGGTAATCACATGATTCGGCACCGAATCTCCCATCTTGGCAAAATGGTTGAACCAATGGAGAGAGAGCTGCGTGAGAACATAGCCTTTCCCCGGAATGCCTTCAGGTAGCACGACGTCGAACGCGGAGATTCGATCGGAGGCAACAAAGAGAAATGAATCGCCGAGATCATAGATGTCGCGGACCTTTCCCCGCACCGGCGTCCCCAACCCGGACAGATCGCTCTGCAGCAGAACCTCTTTCGGCTTCTTCATTTTAATCATCGTTCGGAACCCCTCCGTCACCGTTTAAAATTATTTCTTTTTAGCCTATTCGAACTCTCATTGTCAATCTTCAAAGCAGGCCGCTTTGCCGATTCACTCCTCAGCCGTTCACCAGCCGGACCAGGACCCGCTTTCGGTAGAAGTCGATGATGTTCAGCCCGCCATACTTTTGTTCGATTCGGAAGAGGGCCCGAGGCGGCTGACAAAGAGAGGCGGCGAGGATCATCTTATTCACCCCGCCATGCGCCACCACTGCCACCTCTTCTCCCGGATGCGTTTTTAAGATCCGCTCCAGGGCCCAGAAAACCCGCTCCCCCACCTCACGATAGGTCTCCGCCCCTTCGGGCCGGCTGTCCATCGGATCAGTCAGCCAGGCGTTCCATGCCTCGGGATACCGGCCGGCAATCTCCTCGGCCGTACACCCCTCCCAGACCCCGAAGTTTTTCTCGCGCAAGGCCGGCATCTCATAAAGCGGCACCCCGCAGGTTTTGGCAATCGCCTCCCCTCCCCGGCGGCTCCGCTCAAGATCGCTTGTGTAAACCGCTTCGATCGGAAGACCGGCCAGCCGCGCAGCCGCGTCTTCCAGTTGGGAGATCCCTCTCGGCGTGAGTCCGACATCGGTCTGACCGTTGTACGTCTTCCGCTCAAAGGTCGTGACCTCGCCATGCCGGAAAAGGTAAATCCGTGTCGGCCGATCGTCCAGAAGAAAAGGATACCCGTTTACTTCAAGCAGCATTCCGTGATACCTCGGGGTGATAATGCGGTTCTCTTAATATAAAAAGCCGGGACTCTGGCAGAGAACCCGGCTAATTAAGAACGAACTGGAGCGGGAGACGGGATGGCTCCCTAAAAGAGGGAGCGTGCCGTATGGAGGCTTCGCTTTATAAAATGGCCGTCGCGCCGCTCTGCGATGCGACGGCCACGTCATCGAACCCGCGGTCGCGGGTTACCTCTCAAAGCCTCTTTACGCTGTCTTCACTTTAAAAAAGAACTGGAGCGGGAGACGGGATTCGAACCCGCGACCAAGAGCTTGGGAAGCTCCTACGCTACCACTGCGCTACTCCCGCACAATGCTTACATCCCAGGCGACGGCGCTCGAATACTTGAATCCTATGGCCGTTTTCCAGGGGACAATTGAAAGGTAATTTACACCTTAATTATAGGGAGTGTCAAGCCTTTTGCCTAGCGCGCGGGTGTTGGATTCGGAGGGGCCGCAGCAGGATTCAGATGCGAGAGGATCTGTAGGGCGACCTTCTCACGGGCCTCGTAGAGGAGCGCCGGATCTTTGCTCCAGGTGTAGGTGTTGGTCACGAGACGGGCCGCCTGTTGCTGCGCGAAAGCCTCCTCGCCGAGGCCCTTGAGGAGAGCCAAATACTCATAATCTTCCATCCCCTCCCGGAGCAGTTTTAAACGAATCGATTCGATCGGGATCTGACTTTTTCCGCCGATCTGGTCCGGCCGGCCGGGATAATAGAGCGTTCCATCCCCGTTGCCGCCGTAATAATATTGCGTCGTCCAAGGGTCTCCCGATCCGAAAGCATAAACCATGTCGTAATAAAGCTCTCCCTGAATATGATATTTGAATGTCATCCATTGCATGATCCGATTAAACATCGCCGGCAGATCGATCATGACCGCAGGCCAGCCGGTGTGATAGCCGGCACGATCTTCCGGGCCGCCGCCGATGATGCCGCAGCCATGACTGCCGCAAGCCTGATACCACCAGACCTCCGGGCCATATCTACTCCTCTGATTTCCGATCGTGTCGTTTCCCCCCGGCACTTCCGAACGCGGACTCGGCGCAGGCTTGTTGTCCATAAACCGGAGGGTCGGAACGAAGAGATCGATGAGAGAGGCGACCCCGTTTTTGGACGCGCTTTGATAACTCGTCGTGACCAGCGCGCGCAGCTTCGGGTCTGCTTGATGAAGGGCCGTTGCGCGAACCCGAATCGTTTTCCAATCCCCCGCCGTCTTCGGTTCATCGGAGGTGTATTCAAAAACGCGATCAAACCATCCTTTTGATTTGGTATGGAGGGCGACCTCTTTTAAAAAGGGAACATCGGTCTCGTGTGACCAGACCGACATCCGGTAGCTGGTCTCCTTCGCTCCGGAAAGTTTCCCTCCCGGAAGGCTCGCCGTTCCGTCCAGAAAAGGACCAAAGGTCGAATCAAACTGAGCCCACTTTCCGGGAAGGGTCTGCGGTCCGGGAAGGTAATCGTTGGTCAGCCGATGGAGCAGATTCGCTTTTGTATATAACGTCACCAGGTCGAGATGCCCCTTTTTCTCGGGATCATATTTCCCGATCTGATGTCCGAGTGTAATGAGATGGTAATCGATCGAGTAGGCCGATTTGAGGGTAGCGGTGGAAGGGAGGGTGAAATTCCAGACGGTGAGCTGGATCGGAACGACCACCGGATTCTGGCCGGAGGCGGTGACGGTGGCCGACCCGGAGTAGACCCCGGCGGCGGCCGTGACCGGGATATAAATCTCGATCCAGATCGGCTGGTTTCTGCCTGCTCCTACCGAGAAAGGAAAAGCATTGCGGAGCTCTCCGACGTACTCGTCTTTCTTCGGAATCAGCGCATCGGGCCACTCTCCCGTCGCCCCCTGAATGGTCG